>JAFGBB010000009.1 GCA_016933365.1 Candidatus Wolfebacteria bacterium
ATTTGGGCATTGTTTTCATATACCCCCAGGTTACCAGAAAAGTGCAATATGTGTGTGTAGATTACCTGTTTACATTGACAAGTAAGATGTAAACTATATGTAAATCAATAATTCGCTCAATTTTTTTCCCTCAAAAATCGCCATCTTTTTTTGATTTTACGGTTTTCATTTTATTTTTTCTTGTGCTTAATAAGTATTCGAGTATAAAGTCTTTTATTATTTACATAGCCCCTGTCTAATTTGCCTATCCATTTTAGATTAACTAATTTTGGGAGTAGCCCCTCTCTGACATTATAATCACTTCCTAAAATTTCAAATTGTTCAGGGGAATACTTATCAAAAATACTCATTGGCACTCCCATTACGCCGTCGTAATCACTTGGAATATTTTTTACCAAGGATACTTCTATCGCATTGTAATTATCGTATTTTTCAAAAGGTTTTTTTGTTGCAAACTTGACCACCTCGGCTTTAGTCATTAGCGGTAGTGGTTGGTGGCGACGCCCATGGTCAAGGTTAGTGAACCAACGAACGCCTTGCACCCTAGTAATATAAACTTTTTTACCGCTTTCATTTATTTTTACTTCACGAATTTGCTCCAAATTAGCAATCTTTTCTGGTATCTCAAAAAACATCGCACCGGCATTGACTTTATAATTATTGCCTAACCACACTTTATTCTCTTTGAGTAATGGGAATACTTCTTTGTAGGTAATTGCGTTCATGTTACCAATAATCAGGAATTTTTTATCGTAAGCAATAAGTTGTTTTATAAATTCACGAAATAAACTGAACGGCGGATTTGTTACCACGATGTCAGATTGTTTTAGTAGATTTATAGATTCATCGCTACGAAAGTCGCCGTCGCCTTCTAGCGGCGTCCATTCATTGTGTTTGTTTGCTTTTAACTGCTTGGCAACATCTTTCAAATTAAATTCACCGTCTTCGTCTATATCGCGCACTTCGTTAATAATAAATTTGTTGGCGGTTATCTTCGGACGGCCTTTTACCTTCGTGAGAGTTTTGTCGTCGCCAAATAATTGTAGTTGCGTGTTTGCGACAGGCGAAGATTTGTAGCTTGTGGTAATAAGTTGTTTTAATCCAAGCTTGTTGAAATTGAGTACAAAATAGCGGAAAAAATTGCTTTCAAATGGATCGTCGCAGTTGCAATATACTACCTTACCGCGAAATATATCGGGGTTATATTCCAAATACGCTTCAATTTCTTTTTGAATATCAGAATATTGAGTGTAAAACTCGTCGTTCTTTGTTTCTTTCGCTTTGTTAAGATTTTTATTTGCCATAATTATTTCATTAAAACATCAAGCGAAACGCCAAGAGCGTCCGCAATTTTTTTAACTGTATCAATGGTCGGGTTAGGAGTAGAACCAGCTTCTATTTTAGCAATGGTATGAAAAGCCAAATCCGCTTTCTTTGAAAGCTGATCCTGCGAAATACCGAGCCTGTTTCGGTATTTCTTTATATTGTCGCCAATGGTGGATTTTTCTTTTGACATATTCGTATAGTTTTACTATGATAGCTGTATAGTATTAAAGTTATCACTTATCAATAGTTAGTATATGAAATTTTTATTATTTAGTCAAACAAAATTAGGGAGTTCCTTAGCGTTGCCTGCGAATGAGTTAGGTGGGTCAAGGGCAACATCTCTTTTGGCGGCGCATTTTGCTTTGCAAAATACAGCCTCAAATTCCGCCGAAAAAAAAGAATCGTCCCCGCGAGGGCGTGGCAAAAGAGGGATTTAGGGGGAATCCCGCCTCGCCCGAGCCGAAGCGAAGCCCCGCCACCCTGTTCGATCAGAACAGAGTCCAACAAAAAAAGGCTTCTTTTCCTTTTAGGAAAAAAATCCGGCGCGCGCAAAATTAAAAAATGTAAAGAAAATTTTTCTGCGAGGCAGTGCCGTTTCGCGGCACTGCGGCGAAGCGAAGCGATTGGATTTTTTCAGAAATTTTTGATAAAGTAGGTTCAAGTGGAGTTATATAAAGACACCAAAACCAAACTTTCCGATTTTTTAGAAGCCGTTTCGTGGGTGGTGCAGAGCGCCGCCTACAAAAAAAATCGGTCAATTTTCCGAAAATCAAATTCTGGTGCGCGGGAGAGGACTCGAACCTCCACGTCCTTGCGGACACAGGAACCTCAATCCTGCCTGGCTACCAATTACAGCACCCGCGCTAATAATTTTAAACAAATTAAATTGTCTTGCCGATTTTCCGACGGATTTTCTTTTGAGAAAGGTCTCTTAAGAAATAAAGTTTTGCCCGACGAATTTTTTTAGGCGTGCTTAAAATTTTTACCTTAATAATATTAGGCGAATTAATAGGATATATTTTTTCCACTCCCACCTCACTTAAAGTAGCGCGAACCGTAAAAGTGGCTCCTGTTTCTTTGCCATGCTTTCTAGCAATAACTATTCCCTTAAAAGTTCCGTATTTATCTTGAACGGAAATTGTTGTTCCGGGTTTTATTTTTTCTAAAGTTTTTTCGTCAATCATATATTTATTATTAATTTAATTCTCAATATCATATATTTAATTGTATCAATAGTCAAGAAAATTAAAATTGTTTAATTCCTAAATATTCTAAAAAATTTTTTAAATCTTCAGATAATTCCGCTTCAATTTTAATTCTTTTTCCGTCTTCAGCGCTAAATTCCAAAGATTCCGCGTGAAGAAACATTCTTTTTAAACCAAAAGTGTTTCGTTTTTCCGCGTAAAGCGAATCCGCGACAATTGGATTTCCAATTGAAGCTAAATGAACTCTAATTTGATGAGTCCGACCGGTTTTAAGAAACAATTCCAGTAATGAAAATATTTGTTCTTTATTGTCCGATATATGGTATTTAATATTTTTTAATGTTTTATATTCAGTAATTGCGGCCTTTTTCATTTTTCCTTCCCAAACAGTTCTTTTAATCGTGCCGGGTTTTAAATAAATCGGCTTATTAATAATTCCTGTTTTTGGCTTAACTTCTCCGTAAACCAAAGCTAAATATTTTTTTTCAATTTTACGGTCTTGAAAAATCTTTTTAAAAAAATTAAAAGCTTTTTGATTTCGGGCGATTAAAATAACTCCGGAAGTATCTTTGTCTAAACGATGAACAATTCCCGGACGAATCTCGGGATTATCGCCAACAGTTTTTATTTCCGGATATTTTTTTAAAATCCACTCAATAAGATTTTCCGAAACTCGCAATTTGCGATTTTTATTGTTTTTTGTTTCCTGCTTCGCGTTATGCGTTAAATAAATCGGGTGCGTTAAAACGCCTGCCGGTTTATAAACCACTAAAAAATTTTTGTCTTCGTAAATAACTTTAATCTGTTCCATAATGCTTTTAGTATAGAAAATTATAAATATATTGTAAAAAGTTCTAAAAAGTTATCCACAATTGCCAATTGTGTGTTTTTAAAAATCAATTATAATAAA
>JAFGBB010000010.1 GCA_016933365.1 Candidatus Wolfebacteria bacterium
ATATATTGTCATATGCCTGCCAGAATACCTTCCTTTCATATTTTTTTTCAACGCCCTAAGTGGATAGTATCATATGAACCAGCGCATCGGGTTGACAAGATTTATGTTTTTCTTATAATGATAATTGCGAAAGAAGTTGGAAAGAACTTTAAAAATTAAGCGAAAATAAAACCTGTAAGAGTTAAAATTTAATTTTAATTCAGAATTTTTTTAGTTGTCCCAATTTTGTTAAAAATTTTTAAGTTTTGCTTACTTTTAAAGTAAGCTAAGGCGTAGAAATTTTTGTTACGGTTTTACTGTAACAAAATTTTCTTCGTCTTATTAATTTTAAAAAAATTTAACATTTTTATTTGAGAGTTTGATCCTAGCTCAGGATGAACGCTGGCGGCGTGGATAAGGCATGCAAGTCGAACGCTCCGACTTCGGTCGGGGAGTGGCGAACGAGATTAGTAATACCTTGGTACATACCGTAGAGTTTGGCATAGCCAGCCGAAAGGTTGGGTAATTCCAAATGGTCCCTAACGGGTAAAGGAGTAATCCGCTCTATGATTGGCCTAGGTCCTATCAGCTTGTTGGTGAGGTAATAGCTCACCAAGGCTACGACGGGTAGGGGGGGTGAGAGCCCGGTCCCCAACGACGAGACTGAGATACGGCTCGTACACCTACGGGTGGCAGCAGTCGAGAATATTCCACAATGGGCGAAAGCCTGATGGAGCGACGCCGCGTGCAGGAAGAAGGTTTTCGGATTGTAAACTGCTTTTCTAAGGGAAGAAGTCTATTTCGGTAGATTGACTGTACCTTAGGAATAAGGGGTTGCTAACTCTGTGCCAGCAGCAGCGGTAATACAGAGACCCCAAGCGTTATCCGGATTTATTGGGCGTAAAGAGCGGGTAGGGGGTTTTTTAAGTTTAATGTTAAATCTCAGGGCTCAACCTTGAGTTCGCATTAGATACTGGAAAACTTGAGGAAGTTAGAGGCAGATGGAACAGCCAGTGTAGGGGTGAAATCCGTTGATATTGGCTGGAACACCAAAGGCGAAGGCATTCTGCTGGGACGTTCCTGACCCTGAGCCGCGAAAGCGTGGGGAGAAAAAAGGATTAGATACCCTTGTATTCCACGCTGTAAACGATGTCTACTAGCTATTGGGAGTGTCGACCCTCTCAGTGGCGAAGCTAACGCGTTAAGTGGACCGCCTGGGAAGTACGGCCGCAAGGCTAAAACTCAAAGGAATAGACGGGGATTCGCACAAGCGGTGGAGCATGAGGTTTAATTCGACGGTACGCGAGGAACCTTACCAGGGCTTGAAATCCTGATGAACTTTAATGGAAACGTTAAAGGTCTTTTTAAGACATTAGGACAGGTGCTGCATGGTTGTCGTCAGCTCGTGTTTTGAAATGTTCCCTTAAGTGGGGTAACGAGCGCAACCCTCGCTTCGTGTTATATGTGTCACGAGGGACTGCCCTCTTTAGGGGGAGGAAGGTGAGGATGACGTCAAATCCGCATGGCCCTTTGATGCCCTGGGCGACACTCATGCTACAATGGCCAGTACAATGGGCTGCCAAGGAGAAATCCGGAGCTAATCCCATCAAAACTGGTCCCAGTTCGGATTGAGGGCTGCAACTCGCCCTTATGAAGTCGGAATCGCTAGTAATCGCGCATCAGCCATGGCGCGGTGAATACGTTCTCGAATCCTGTACTCACCGCCCGTCAAATCAAGGGAGCCGGAAATACCTAAAGCTCCGACCTTTCGGGGTTAGGGTAAGTTCGGTGACATGGGTTAAGTCGTAACAAGGCACGCGTAGGGGAACCTGTGCGTGGAATAATTAAACTAAATTAAGTAGTCGACTCCCTGTTAAGCAGGGAAAGGTGTTAGCCATAGAACCTTAAGTTATGGCTCATCTTGTTAAAAACAAGATGCGTGGGACAACTGAAAAAGTTCTGATTTATGTTTTATTGAAATAACTTTAGTATGTATAAAATTTTATTAGTTGAAGACGACCCGTTTTTATCTTCTTTATTAAAAAACCGACTTCAAAAAGAAGATTTGGAAATTTCTCTTGCCAAAGACGGCGAAGAGGCTTTAAGTTTGGTTAAATCTCTTAATCCCGATTTAATTCTTTTAGATATTATTTTGCCAAAAAAATCCGGTTTTGAAGTAATGGAAGAAATTCGCAACGACCCTCAAATACAATCTAAAGAACTTCCTATTATTATTATTTCTAATTTAGGTCAACCCGAAGATGTTAATAAGGGTCAAGATTTGGGAGCTATTGAATATTTTATTAAAGCTAAAACATCTATTGATGAATTAGTTGAAAAAATAAAAGAGTTTCTTGAAAAAGCAAAATAAATTAATTATTAAGTTATCCACATTTTTTTTCTTGTTTTAATACCTTAAAAAGATTAAGATTTTATTAAGGGGTCGTTGCCTTTTAAAAATTAATTTTAGATTTTTTATGAAAAAAGGTTTTACTTTAATTGAATTAGTTATTGTTATTGGTATTTTAGCTATTTTAGCGGCAGTTGTTGTTTTAGTTTTAAATCCAGCTCAATTATTGGCTCAAGCCAGAGATTCTCAAAGATTATCAGATTTGGGAAGTATTAAAAGCGCTATTGCTTTATATTTAGCTACGGCTAGCTCTCCAACAATTGGAGCAACAGCTTCTTGTACGGCAACTGATTGTACTGCTGATTGCGCGTTTTCTTCCGCAGTTGTTTCTTCTTCAACATTAGTAACTGGTGCCGGTTGGGTTGACGTTGATTTAACCGGAACAACCGGAGGCGCGGCTTTATCGGCATTACCACTTGACCCAACGAATTCCGGTTCTTATTATTATGCTTATGATGGAGAAGATACTGATAAAACTTTTGAACTTAATTGTCGGTTGGAAAGCGAGAGATATAGGGGTATGATGATTAGCGATGGCGGAGACGATAATGTTTGTTCAACTTATACCGAGGCAACTTGTTTTTACGAAGTAGGCACTAAACCGGGCTTGGATTTTTAAATATTAATTAAATATTAATCACTGATTAAATTTTATTTAAAATTAATGAATATTATTAACAAATAAATTGATTAATTATTTTTCATTAGGAATTTTAGTTTTAATCTTTGGGACGTCTTTCTTTTTAAGGGGGCGTCCTTTTCGGTTTAAATTTTATCGTTTTGTTTTTTGGAGTTCATTTATTTTAATTTTTTGTTGGTCTTTTTTTCAAACATTTATTTTATATAATCAATGGGAAAAAAACGCTATTGCGAAATTTTTAATTCCTCCTTATGAAAATATTAATTATTTTATTTTTTATTCCGGTATTGAATTTTTTGCTCCTTTTATTATTTCTCTTTTTTTTGCTTTACTTTTCTTTTTTTTCGCCAAAAAACTAAATAAAAAAAACAATGAATGTTTTTTTGAACCTGAAGAACCTTATTTGGGAGCAATGGCGTTATTTTTAACCAGTCATCCCGGGTGGCTTTTTTATTTTATTGTTATTTTATTTGTTTATCTATTTATTCATATTTATTCTTTGTTCTTTATTCATAAATCTTCTTTTCGTATTCCTTTATATTATTTATGGATACCTGTGGGAATTTTTGTTATAATAATACAGAGATTTTTAGAATTATTGCCTTTATGGAATTTGTTAAAAATATAATAATTTAATTATTAAATTTAATACTATGCTTAATATTCCTTCTGAAAAACTTAAAGAAATTTTAATAAAAGACGCCTTAATTACTTCTGATAATTTTGACTCTTTATTTTTAGAGGCAAAAAGAATGGGGCAAAATATTGCCGATATTTTAATTTCTCGCGGTCTTATTACTTCTGATTATTTTTATAATGTAGTAAGTAAATATTTTGGAGTTGAAAAAGTGGATTTGCTTTCTCGTTCTATTGAAGAAAGCGTTTTAAAGTTATTATCAGAAGACGTCGCAAGACAAAAAAGAGTTATTATATTTGATAAAGAATCTGATGGCAGTCTTAATGTCGCAATGGAAGACCCTTCTGATTTGGAAACAATTGAATTTTTAAAAAAACGCCTTAAAGCCAATATCAAACCTTTTTTGGCAACGCCAAAAGATTTAAATAAGGGTTTTTCTCTTTATGGTCGCCACCTTACCGAAGACTTTAAAAAAATTATTGAAGAAAATATTCAAGCCAGTCTTAGAAAAAAGGTTTCCACGATTGAAGAAGCGGCAAAAGACGTGCCTATTGTGGCAATTGTTGATGGATTTTTATCTTATGCTATTTCTCTTAGAGCTTCTGATATTCATATTGAGATATTAGACGATATAGTATTAATTAGATTTAGAATTGACGGCGTGCTTCATGAAATTATTAGAATTCCAAAAGAAATACATCAAGCTATTGTTGCTCGTATAAAACTTTTAGGCGGATTGAAAATTGATGAACATTTAAAACCTCAAGACGGAAGATTTCGTTATAAAATTGGTCCAGATACCATTGATGTTCGGGTAGCAATTATTCCTGTGTTTTATGGTGAAAAAATTGAAATGAGGCTTCTTCCTTCAACTCAGCGTCCTCTTTCTTTGGAAGAACTTGGAATTTTAGGAAACCTTAAAGAAGTTGTTGAAGAAAACATTAAAAAAACTTACGGAATGGTTTTGGTTTGCGGTCCGACCGGTTCGGGAAAAACCACGACTCTTTATTCAATTTTAAATATTTTAAATAGACCGGAAGTAAATATAGTTACTATTGAAGACCCAATAGAATATGATATTAAATATGTTAATCAAACCCAAATTAATTCTTTGGCGGGAATTAATTTTGCCAGTGGCTTAAGAGCGATTTTAAGGCAAGACCCGAATATTATTATGGTTGGTGAAATCCGAGATGAAGAAACCGCTCAGATTGCGGTTCATTCAGCGTTAACAGGGCATCTTTTACTTTCTTCTTTACATACTAACGACGCCGCTACTTCTGTGCCTAGATTAACTGATATGAAAATTGAATCATTTTTAATATCAGCGGTTTTAAATATTTCTATTTCTCAAAGATTGGTTAGAAAAATTTGTTTAAATTGTATAGAATCTTATTCAGCCGATGAAAATACAATTCAATTTTTAGAAAAACAATTAAAAGAAATAAATCCTTATTCAAAGATAAAAGTTCCTAAAATTCTTTACAGAGGAAAGGGTTGTCCCGCTTGCAGTAATACCGGTTATCAAGGCAGAATTGGAATTTTTGAAGTTTTAGAAGTAAATGAAGAATTAAGAAAATTTATTGTTTCGCCCAATTTTTCTTTATCTGAATTAAATAGTTTAGCAAAGAAAAACGGAATGGTAACAATATTTGAAGATGGAATTAAAAAAATCGCAACCGGAATTACGACATTAGAAGAAGTGTTGAGGGTTATTAGAGAATAACCCTTAAATTCTAAATTTTAATAACTAATTTCCAATTATTAAATTCTTAGTTTCTAATTTCTTGATATTTGTTATTTAACATTTAGATTTTTATTAGAAATTAGGATTTTGAAATTAGGATTTAATAAAGATATGCGTTTTCATTATATTGCTTCGCAAAAAACAGGAAAAATGATTGAAGGAGATTTTGAAGCCAGTGGCACGGCCGGTGTTTTAGAATATTTAGCCGGTCAAGGATTACGACCTATCTCCATTAAAGCGGCGGAAGGAGCTAAAGAAATAAGCAAGAGAATGTTTTTTAAAAAGAATATCACTATAGAGGATAAAGTTTTTTTGACAAAATATCTTAGTTTAATGTTAAAAGTTGGAACAGACCTTTTAAAAGCGATTGATATTTTAATTACCGACCTTGATAAGCCCGCTATGAGAGCTTTGCTTATGGAAATTCGCGGAGCTTTGGAAAAAGGCAATCCTTTTTATAGCACGTTTATGAAATATCCAAAATATTTTTCTCCGGTTTTTGTAAACCTTATTAAAGCCGGAGAAGCGTCTGGAAATTTAGAAAAAGTTTTTAGCGATTTAAGTTTTTCTTTGGAAAAAGATCAGGGACTTCGTCGGAAAATAAAATCCGCCTTAACTTATCCGGCAATTCTTTTAGCGGCTTCATTTTCAATTCTTATTCTTTTAGTAAGCTTTGCTGTGCCTAAAATTGCCAGTGTTTTTTCTTCCGTAAACACGCAACCTCCTCTTTTTTCCAGGATTGTTATTTCTACGGGATTATTTATTAGTGATTATATTTGGTTTTTTTTGATTTTTTTAATAGTAGCGGCGGTTTCTTTTTGGTATTTGTTTTCTAAAACGGTTTTTGGAAAAAATTTTTTATATCAACTTGGGACAAAATTGCCGGTAATTAAAGGGGTTTTAAATCAAATAGCTCTTCAACGTTTTGCCTCTGTTCTTTCTTCTTTGTTAAAGTCCGGTTTGTCAATTTTAGACGCCTTGGAAATTACCGCTCAAACTGTTGGTTTGCCGGAATTAAAAAATAGTTTATTAAGAATTTCTCGTGAAGGAATATCAAAAGGTTTGACAGTTGGAGACGCTTTTCGGAGAGAAGCGATTTTTCCTCGGGTAGTTGTAAATTTAATGGCAATTTCAGAAAAAGCCGGACACATAGAAGATATTCTTGGAACCTTATCCGATTTTTACAGTGGAGAAGTTGAAACCGCAATTAAAACTATGGTCAGTTTTCTTGAGCCGGTGATGCTTGTGGGAATAGGATTAGTTATAGGAACAATTGCTATTTCTATTATTGTTCCTATTTATCAATTAATAGGTCAATTTTAGGCGTGGATTATAAATTATTATCTTTTTAGTAAAAGATTTTATTTAAGAAACAAATAAAAATTATGAATACAAAAAAGAAAAACAAATTTTTTCAAAAAAAAGGATTTAGCTTAATTGAACTTATTATTTCAATAGCTATTTTAGCTATTGTTTCAAGCGTTGGTTTTATTAACATTATTAATTATAAAAATCGCCAAACACTTGTTTCTAATGCTCGGGAAATAGTTACTATTTTAAGAAATGCTCAAGACCGTTCTTTATCTCAAGAAGGTGGCAGTCGTTGGGGAGTTTATTTTGAAAATCCAGTTGAAGGTGTTGGTTTTTTTGAATTATTTCAAGGTTCTTCTTATTCTTCTAACGCTGTTTCTTTAAAATCTTCTTTGGCTTCAAGCGTTCAGTTTGACATTCCTTTGGCTGGCTCAAGTTCCACAGTAGTTTTTTCTCCTGTTACGGGATTGCCTGATAAGGTTTTGGATATTGAAATATCTTTAATTGGAAAACCTTCGGTTTCCAGCACGATAAGCGTAAACAGCGCGGGAAAAATTAGTTTCTAAAATATTTTAAAATAAGAATTAAAATGAAGAAAAGATTTGAATCGGGTCAATATCTTATTGAAGTTATTATAGGTGTTACTATTGGCGCTATTTTGATTGGAGCCGGAATAACGGCCATTGTGCCGATTTTAAAAAATAATTTAGAAACTAAAAATGTTCAAATCGCCTCTCCTTTAATTCAGGAATATTTGGAAATTATTAAAAATATAGCGGAATCAAGTTGGTTTAATATTTATAATCCACCCGCTGAAAAAGGAATTTCGTCTCAGTTTTATTTAGTATCAACAAGTACTGCTTATCAAATTTTTTCTGGAACTACTTCTACGATAATTGAAGGTTTAAGTTTTAACCGTTCTTTTTCTATTGAAAATGTTAATCGTGAATTGTGCGGAGCTGGCAATGTTACCACGAATTCCATAACCTCCTGTGATAATGGTCCTGGCGGACTTGGAGTAGCCGATGACCCTTCAACTCAAAAAATTACCGTTACAGTAAGTTGGGATGGAGGAGGTTTAATATCAAGAAGTCAATATTTTACCAGAAATCGCAATAAAACTTTTATTCAAACAAACTGGACAGGAGGAACCGGTCAAGAAGGTCCTGTTATTGAAGAAAATGATAAATTTGCCACTTCTACGGAAATTGATTATTCTGTTTTAATCGGTTCAATAACAATTGAGGGAATACAAAATTAGAATTATGAATATTGAAAGAAATAATATAAAAAAAACAAAAAGCTTGTCTTTTTTTTTGATAATTTTATTAATAATTATAATTTGCGGCTTTTTATTTGATATTTATAAAGTTAAAGCAATTATTAATATTGATTCTAATTATCGTTGGGCGTGGAATGATATTATCGGTTGGATTGATTTTTATTTTGACGATACTGAAGTAACTCGTGAAAGGGTTAAGGGATATGTTAATTCTTCAATTGGCTATATTGCTCTTGATTGTCAAACTACGCCTGTTGGCGATATTTGTTCAAATAGCGATTTTGCGGTTTTAAACGATGGAAGTGGCAATCTTAGCGGCTGGGCGTGGAACGACGCTATTGGTTGGATAAGTTTTGATAGCGCGACTGCTGGTTCTTCTTATATTTATCAAGTTATTATAAATTCTCTTACGGGAGATTTTTCCGGCTGGGCGTGGAACGACACTGTTGGTTGGATAAGTTTTAATTGTTCAGATATAAATATTTGTTCAACTTCTAATTATAAGGTTAAAACCACTTGGGTGGCTGAACCAATTACCGCTAGTTTAATTTCATCGGTTTTTGATACTCAAAGAATTGGAGGAACAGCCATTAACACTATTATGTGGCAAGGAGAACAACCTACTGATACCAGCGTTAAATTTCAAATAGCTTCTTCAAATTCATCAGATGGTCCTTGGTTATATTTGGGTCCTGATGGTTCTGATACCACTTATTATACTTCAACAGGGCCAAATGATTCTGTTCAAATTAATTTGCAATATCATAATAATCATCGTTATTTTCGTTATAAAGTGTTTTTGGTTTCCGATAACGGACAAAATAAAACTCCAAGAATAGATGATATAATAATTAATTATTCGCCATAAAATAAAATTTAACTTGTTTTTATTTATTAAACTTGAAAAATATTTTATTTATATTAAAATTAGTGTACAATATTATTGAATAAAGTTTAAAAGGTCGGTTTAAAAAGATAAAACGTATTAAATTAATAATGTCTAAATTAAATAAAATTTTATTAGTAGTAGTGATAGTTTTGTTAATAGCTTTGGCAGGTGTTTTTTATTGGCAAAAAGAAGGTTTTCAGAAATCTTATTGGGCTGTTTATCTTAATACTGGCGATTTTTATTTTGGAAAAATCAGCAGGTTTCCCAAATTATCATTAACAGATGTTTGGTTTTTACAGAGAAACGTTCAAGATGAAGAAAATCCTTTAAGTTTAGCAAGGTTTGATCAAGTGTTTTGGACACCTGAAAATAAAGTGTATCTTAATAATGAGAATGTTATTTGGAAAGCAAAATTAAAGAAAGACAGCGATATTGTGAATTTTTTCAAAAACCCTTCGGCTCTTCAGGGACAGCAAGCTCAACAAATAGAAGGTTCTCAATTACCAATAGGAAACGAAATTGAAAATAATTAAAAAATTTAATAAGAGATTGAATTAGTTATGTTCAATTTTTTTGTTTTTAAATCTGGCAGTCTTGACCCCGGCGCAATTACGTTGTTGTCGCTTCTTTTAATAGGTAGTTTAATCGCGGAAATTGGAGTTGTTGGCGCTTTTGTTTCTTATTTTTTAGGACAAAGCGGTTTTGGAATAAAAGTATCAGAAGAAGCTTTGGCAGCGGCTTATGCCGGGGTTCAAGATGCCTTAATTAGAATAATTCGGGATAAAAATTTTAATCCCAATCCCAATCCTTATATTTTAATAATTGATAATTCTTCAGCTCAAATTACTATATGTAAAGATATTTGCGCCGGCGCTAATACGTTTCAAATTGATTCATTAGGCGCTTCTTTTAATAAACGTCGTCAAGTTAGAACGATTATTCAAGTTTCTCCTGTTAGTGGAGAAATAAATATGGAATCGCAAGAGGAAATAGTAATTGAATAAGATAATTTTATAAATATGAATATTAAAAAAGTTTTAAATATTATAAATCCTCAAGTGGCAATAGGAGGATTGGAAGTTTCAGATTCAACTTTAAAGTTTATAATTGTAAAAGATAATAAATTAGAATCTGTTTCTTTAAATTTGCCGGTCGGAGTAATTGAAGAAGGAAAAATTAAAAACAAAGAAGAATTTAAAAATGCTCTTTTAAATTTACATTCCCAAATCACCCCTAAAATAAAGAAAAAAATTTATCTTATAGTTAATATTCCCGATATTAATGTTTATATTCAAGTTTTTAATTTACCAATATTAGAAAAAAATAATTTTGAAGAAGCCGTAAATCTTAATCTTAGAATGATTTCTCCGATTGATTTTTCTTCGGTTTATGCTGATTGGCAGAAAGTGGGAAAAAATAAAACCGATAGAGGACAAACAGAAATTTTAGGAGCTTTTATTTCTAAAAAAATTACCGATGACTTTGTTGAATGTTTAAAGGATACTAATTTTGTTGTCGTGGCGATTGAATTTTCAGGTTTGGCTCTTAGTCGTCTTATTTCGGGATTAGCGGGGCTACCAAATGCTTTTCTTTTGTTATATTTAACAGGTAGCGGTTTAAATTTTTCTCTTATTAAAAATAGCAATTTATATTTTAATCATTTTGTTTCATGGCCGATTAGCGAGGAAAAACAAATTTCTTTTTCCAGTATTAAAGAGATTATTATTAAAGAAGCTCAGAAAATTTTAAATTTTGCTTCTAGCCATTGGCCGGATACTTTAATTAAAGATGTTTTACTGGCAACTCCCGCCTTAGACGATAAAATAATTCAAGCTATTAATGAAAATTTTTCTCTTTCAGTTAAAAAAATAATTATTCCTTCAAAAATTGTTGACCCTGAAAATCATTGGGTAATGAACAATGAAAAACTTTCGTCTTTGACGCCTGATTGGTTTAGTGTTTTAGGTTCGGCCTTAAGAGGTTTAATTCCCAGGTCAAAAGATATTATAATTAGTTTAGCCAGTACTGGAACCGAAGAAGAATTTCAACAATATCAAATTATAAATTTTATTAAAATTTGGCGAAATATTATTTTAACTTCTTTATGTTTTCTTTTAATTGCTTTTATTATTTTAGAAGGATTTTTAGTTAGAACGGTTAATTCTTTAAATAGTCAAACGGCTAATCTTGTTAATTTACCGGCAATGGAAGAAATTAATAAAGTTCAAGAAGAAGCTAAAAAATTTAATAATATAGTAACTTCGGTATTAGAAGCAAAAAAACAAATTCGTGATTGGTCTTCTTTTTTTGAAAATATTAAGAGCTTGGCCGGTACTGATATTGTTATTGAAAGAATTTTTGTTCAAGGAGAAAAACAACCTATTTTATTTAATGGTAAGGCTACTGACGAAGCGTCTATTATTAATTTTAAAAATAAACTTGAATCTGAAAGTAATTTTAAGGAAATAAGTCTTCCTTTATCCGGAATTTCTTCCAGTAAAGACGGGGGATTTACTTTTAATATAAATTTCAAGTTAGAATAAGTTTTTGCGAATTGACTAATATTAATGTTCGCAAATTTTTATTCTTTATAAGTATTTATTAATTTAATAATTATTTTATGTTTAATCACCAAAAAATTGAGAAAAAATGGCAAAAAAAATGGGAAGAAGAAAGAATTTATAACGCTAAGGATTTTTCTAAAAAACCTAAATTTTACGGATTAATAGAGTTTCCTTATCCTTCTGGAGAAGGATTGCATGTTGGACATATTAGAAGCAATACGGCTATGGATATTATTTGTCGAAAAAGACGAATGGATGGATATAATGTTCTCTATCCTATAGGTTGGGACGCTTTTGGTCTTCCTACGGAAAATTATGCTATTAAAAAAGGGATACACCCGAAAATTGTTACAAAAAAAAATACAGATAATTTCAAAAAACAACTTAAGTCTCTTGGTTTTTCGTTTGATTGGGAAAGAGAAATAAATACTTCGGAACCTGATTATTATAAATGGACGCAATGGATATTTTTGCAATTTTACAAACACGGACTTGCTTATAAAAAGAAAATGCCGATTAATTGGTGTCCTTTTTGTAAAATAGGTTTAGCAAACGAAGAGGTGGTTAATGGTTGTTGCGAAAGATGCGGCGGTTTGGTTGAAAAAAAAGAAAAAGAACAATGGCTTTTAAGAATTACTAAATATGCTGATAAATTATTAAAAGGATTAAAGGAAGTTGATTTTTTAGAAAAGATAAAAGTACAACAAACTAATTGGATAGGGAAAAGCGAAGGCGTTGAAATAAATTTTGAAATTAAAAATCATAAATTAAAAATTAAGGTTTTTACGACTAGACCAGATACTCTTTTTGGCGCCACTTATCTTGTTTTGGCTCCGGAAAGCGAAATAGTTTTTCAGTTATCGGATAAAATTTTAAATTGGAAAGAAGTTAAAAAATATATAGCTATTGCGAAAAGAAAATCTGATTTACAAAGAACGGATTTAATTAAAGAAAAAACAGGAATTGAATTAAAGGGGATTAAAGCAGTAAATCCGGCGACAAAAAAAGAAATTCCAATTTGGATTGCCGATTATGTTTTGTCGTCTTACGGTACCGGCGCCATTATGGCTGTACCGGCGCACGATAAAAGAGATTTTGAATTTGCCAAAAAATTTAAACTGCCGATAGTTAAAGTTATAGAGCCGATATTAATGTATGTGGCAAATCCAACGGCAAAAGCAAATGCGGCAGTTTCTCAATTGGCGATTGAAAGTGAATTTTGGGAGGGCGATGGAGAATTGATTAATTCCGGAAAATTTAACGGAATGGATTCTCAAAAAGCCAAATGGGAAATAATAAAATTTGTCGGAGGTAAAAAACAAACACAATATCATCTTCGCGATTGGATTTTTTCTCGTCAGCATTATTGGGGAGAACCAATTCCGATAATTTTTTGTGAAAAATGCGGAGAAGTTCCTGTTTCAGAAAAAGATTTACCAATTAAACTTCCAAATATAAAAAATTATAAACCAACAGATACCGGCGAATCGCCGTTGGCTGTTATTAAAAAATGGGTTAATGTTAAATGTCCGAAATGCGGAGGAAAAGCCAAAAGAGAAACCGATACAATGCCGAATTGGGCAGGTTCCAGCTGGTATTTTTTAAGATATCTTGACCCGAAAAATAATAAAAAATTAGCCGATTTTAAAAAAATGAAATACTGGATGCCTGTTGACTGGTATAATGGAGGTATGGAACACACAACTCTTCATCTTTTATATTCTCGTTTTTGGAATAATTTTCTTTATGATATTGGTTTTGCGCCGACAAAAGAACCTTATAAAAAAAGAACTTCTCAAGGAATGATTTTAGGCGAAGGAGGAGAAAAAATGTCTAAATCAAAAGGAAATGTCATAAATCCTGATTTTATAATTAAAGAATTTGGAGCCGATGTTATTCGTCTTTATGAAATGTTTATGGGTCCTTTTGACCAAGCAATTAATTGGGATAATAAGGGGTTGGGAGGTTGCAGTCGTTTTCTTGGAAAAATATGGAATATTGCCGAGAAAAATAATATATCTAATAAATTTAAAAATCCTGATTTAGAAAAATCACTTCATCAAACAATTAAAAAAGTTAGTAATGACATTGAAATGATGAATTTTAATACGGCAGTTTCCAATTTAATGATTTTTATTAATAAATGTTATAAATTGAAAGATATTCCTCAATCAATTTGGGAAAATTTCTTAAAAATTTTGGCTCCTTTTTCGCCTTTTATCACCGAAGAACTTTGGTCCCGGCTTGATTCTAAGTCGGGGATCCGCGATTCAAAAGAATCGGGAGAAAAACTTGGACACAAAAAAAGTATTCATTTGGAGAAATGGCCGGAATACAATTTGAAATTAACGGAAAAAGAAAAATTTGAAATGATAATTCAGATTAACGGTAAAATGAGAGATAAAACTTCAGTTATGGTAAATATTTCTCAAAAAGAAGCGGAAAAAATTGCTTTTTCTCAAAAAAAGATTGAAAATTGGATTAAGAATAAAAAAATAAAGAAAATTATTTTTATTCCCAATCGGTTAATAAATATAGTTTTATAATGAGCTTTATTAAGGTAGTTATATTTTTAATAATTATTGGCGGTATTGCTATGTATTTTTTAAGCCATCAGGCTGAATTTTTTCAATTTTCTCCTCAGGAAAAAATTACAGATTCCGTAAAAGAATATACCGCGCCTTCCTTGCAACCGGCTTCTTCTCCATCAACTTATTCTCCTTCGGATTCTACAACGATTTCTTCTCCGTCTTATGAAATTCCGGATTATTTAATTCCTTCAAATTATACTCGGGACCAGCTTTCTCCTTATTTCCAAAAAATAAATATTTCTTCAGTAACCGCTTCTTCTTTTTATAGTATTTATCCAACCCAATTAAGAATTTACTCAAATTTATCAAAAGATGAAAAAGTGAATATTACGGGGTGGAAAATAAAATCCAACAAAGGAGAGTTTAATATTCCTCAAGCGGTGAATGTTTATGAACCTTCCGGTTTAATAACGCCTTCTGATATTATTATTTCTGGCAATAGTTCAATTTTAATTTTAGAAGGTAAAAGTCCCATAAAGAAAAGTTTTCGGCTTAATAAATGTATTGGTTATTTGGCAAATACTTATGACTTTAATCCTTCTTTGCCTCAAAATTGTCCTTCAATTTCACGTTCGGAAATAGTTCATCTTTCCGGTCAATGTCAATCGTATATTAATTCTTTATGGGGTTGCAAAGTTCCGGAAATATCTTTTTATAATTCATTACCCGGAACAGACGAAGGCAATGCCTGTCGGGCGTTTTTAAGCACAATTAATCACGGTTCTTGTTTTCAAAAATATCATTTAGATTCAGATTTTCTTTTAAATGAATGGCGACTTTGGGTGGATAGAATAAAACTTGATTCTCAACACGATAGATTATTGATTTTTGACGAAAAAGGATTATTAGTTGATGAATATATTTATTAAATAAAAATTATAAAAGTTGAATTTCTATAATTTCCATAAATTTATATTTAAAAAATTTATAAATGGCTCAGTATATTGAGCCATTTATGTAATAAAGAAAGGCCGTGATATCAATAATGAAATCACAGCCTTTTTGTTTTAGAATTAGAACCTGTACTCTAAACCAACCCCAACTTTGTGATGGTCCGGGGTACAATCATTTACGCGGTACTCTACGACCGCGTAAACGTCTCCTTCGAGCTGCATACCTCCTTGAATTTCCACCATATAGGAAGTGTCTTGAGAGTTTTCATACGGGATGTTCAGATCGCCCCATCCCTCCACAAAGAATTTTTCATAGATGTCTTTGTGAAAAGAAATACTGGCTTGTCCTCCCTTACCATCGGAACGGAAAGGAAGGAATTTTAATCCCAGACCGTAATTTTTGAAAAGTGGAGGCCTGTAGCTGATACCTCCCCTAAATAAAGGATCCATATTAGACCCTTCATTCAATTCGGCAATCACCCCCCATCCTTTATAGAGAGATAAAGTTAAATTTGTCTCTCCATAGAAATTTTTTAAATTATTCCCTTTTTCGGCAGCAGTGCTGAAATCAACAAAGCCAAAAATACTGAGATTGTAGGGGAGTGATTTCACTCCTGTAAAACCGATGATGTTTGGTTCCTCTTCAATGCCCGCATAAGCATCAACTTTTAGGGAATCCGCCTGAGCCGAGACGGCTATTGCCATTATTATTGTCAAACACACACTTTTCACTTTTTTCATTTCATCAATCTCCTTTCTTTATTTTGTTTTCAATTTAATTTCTGATTAGATTATACTATTTTGTTTTATAAATGTCAAGTAAAAATGGTAATCTACACACACATATTGCACTTTTCTGGTAACCTGGGGGTATATGAAAACAATGCCCAAAT
>JAFGBB010000011.1 GCA_016933365.1 Candidatus Wolfebacteria bacterium
AATTATTCTATATTATACTTCTTGTTTTCAAAAATGTCAACCTTAAGAGGTAATCTACACACACATATTGCGCTTTTCTAATAATCTGGGGGTATATGAAAACAATGCTAAAATCAATAATAAAATTTTACATCTCGCTTATTTTACAGTCTCGGAAAAAGATTAAGTTTTTCCTTTTGATTGTTAAGATTCAAAAGATATTTTTTTGCCTGTTCCATTTTTATCGGCATAAACGGACTAAGCCAAACAATTATTTTTTCCGCGCCAAAAAGAAGAGTTTCCAAAACCTTTTCAGCTTTGGGATTTTTTTCTTTAAATAAAACCCAAGGTTTATTAAAGTCTATATATTGGTCAAGTTTTTTAACAAAAAAGAAAACTTCGTTTAGAGCTTCATAAAGAAGATAGTTTTCCATTTTTTCTTTATAAACAAATTCTGTTTTTTCTTGGAATTTTTTAATTTCATCATCGCAATTTTTTCCGCTTTTTTGTTTATAATTTATCGCCAACGTAAAAATTCTTTCAAAAAGATTGCCAATTCCATTGGCTAAATTAGCGTTATATTTTTTAATAAATAATTCTTCTTTTATATCTCCATGCTCTGAAGCCGGAAATTGCGAAAGCAAAAGATAACGAACCGCGTCAGAACCGAATTTTTCAATCAATGTCATTGGGTCAATAATATTGCCTATGGTTTTTGACATTTTTTGCCCATTCACCGTAAATAAACCATGAATAAATATTTCTTTTGGCAAAGATTCGCCAATTGCCAAAAGCAAAGCCGGCCAAAAAATCGTATGAAATTTATTTATTTCAACGCCAATAATATGAAGGTTGGCCGGCCAAAATTTTTTAAATTTTTCACCGTCGGGAAAATCTAAAATCGTTACGTAATTCATTAACGCTTCCACCCAAACATAAACAGTTTGAGTTTTGTCTCCGGGATAACCAATTCCCCATTTTACTTTTTCTCTACTGATAGAAAAATCCGCTAATCCGCTATCTATCATTTTTAAAGTTTCTTTTCTTCTCGCTTCAGGTCGGATTCTTAATTCATTTTTAATAATTTTTTTACGTATTTCCGGAAGATATTTTTTAAGATTAAAAAAATAATTTTCTTCTGTTAATTTTTGAGGAGCTTTTAAATGGTCGGGACATAAACCATTAACCAAATCTTTTTCAGTTAAAAATTTTTCGCAACTTGAACAATAAAGCCCTTCATATTTTTGTTTATAAACGTCTTTAGATTTTATTAATTTATTAATAAACTTCTCAACGCCTTTTTTATGTCTTTCTTCGGTAGTTCTAATAAAATCATCGTAATCAATATATAATTCTTGCCAAGTTTTTTTATAAAAAGAGTTTATTTCGTCAACATAATCTCGGGGTAATTTTTTTGCCTTTATTGCTTTTTCTTCAATATTAATTCCATGTTCATCTGTTCCAACGGTAAAAAAGGTTTCATTTTTTTTTAATTTTTTATAACGAGCGATAACGTCGGCGTAAATAGTTGCAAAAGCATGGCCAATATGCGGTTTGGCGGTAGCGTAATAAATTGGAGTAGTAATATAAAATTTATTCATTCAATTCCAATTGCTGAGTTCTAAGTTTTCTTTTTTCCCAATCAACAATTATTTCTTGAAAAACCACGGCTGCCGGCACGGCTAAAATTATCCCAATAAAACCGGCAACTTGAGAACCGGCAAGAATAGCTATAACCACGACAACAGGACTAACGCCAACGGCTTTTTTCATCACTAATGGAACCAAAAGTTGGCTTTCCGCTTGTTGAATAAATAAAAATAAAATTATGACGTAAATTCCTAAAATAAAAGATTCGGGAATTGCGACCAAAAAAGCGAGAGTGCCGGCAAAAATTGGTCCAACTATGGGAACAATTTCTAAAAGTCCGGCTAAAATACCTAAAATTAAAGCGTATTTAACTCCTAATAAATGAAGACCAATAGCGGTAATTCCGCCAATAATTATCATTAATAAAATTTGTCCTTGAAACCAACGGCCCATTTTATTACAAACCCTGTTATAAATTGATATCACGTATTTTTCATGAATAACCGGCAATAAACTTTTTAAAAGTCTTTCCACTCCGCCTTGGTCAATTGTCATATAAAAAGAAATGATTAAAGTGGCGAAAATTAAAGCAACGTTTCCAAAAAAAGAAGATAAAACGCCAATAAACGAAACGCTTCCGCTAAATAAAGTATTTGTTATATTTTCCAATCCTCCTAAGTATTTTTCAAAATTTATAAATTGAGAAAAATCTATTATTCCAAAAACCGGAAATTCTATGTCTTTAAAATTACTCAAAAAAGCTTGAAGTTCAAAAACCGCTATCGGAATAACAGTATATAAAACCATTGCCAAAATAAATAAAACTAATAAAAAAATAATAATCGTTCCAATTATTCTGGGAATTTTCTTTTTTTGAAGATAAGAAACCGGAGGGTTAAGAGCTGAAGATATAATTATTGCCAAAAAAAGAATAATTAAGGATTCGCGGGCAAGGAAAAAAATCAAAATAAAAATAATCATAAAAAAAACTCTCCATAATGTCGCCCACGAAATTTCAAGAGTGTCTTTTTTCATAATTTAAAACGCTTTTAAATAACTATATCAAAAACGCAATATTTTTTCAAATATCTTTTTTTCTTTAAAGGGCCCAATAACAGCCAAGTTTAATTTATTATTTTTAAAAATTTCCAAAGCTATATCCTTAATTTCTTTATTTTTTACGTCTCTGATTTTTTGGATAATTTCATCGGAAGAAAGAGGCTCTCCTGTTACAATTTCTTGTCCGCCATAAAATCCAGCTAACTGGTCTGAAGTTTCTAGTCCAATAGCCAATTTCGCGATTAATTGTTCTTTAGCCCGTTGAAGTTCTTTGTTTTTAACAAGTTCTTTAGTTATTTTTTTAAATTCTTTAAGTATCGCTTTTATTACTTTTTTAATTTTATTATTATCAACTCCCGCTGAAACCGTAAAAAATCCATGGTCGGTTAAAAATTCAGAATCAGCGTTAATATAATAAGCCGCCCCCATTTCTTCTCTGATTTTTTGAACAAGCCGAGAACTAAATCCTTGACCAAGAATAACCGCTAAAATATCTAAGGCAAAACGGCGAGAATCAAAAATATCAAACGCCCGAACCCCTAAAACCAAATGAGCTTGATCTGTTTTCTTATATTTTAATAAAACCTCCGGTTTTTTTTGACTTTCAACAGTTTTTATTTTTGGAGTTTTAAGACTGGATTTAATACTATTAAAAGCTTTTTCTATTTTTTTAATAACTTCGTTTTCTTTAAATTTTCCCGCCACAACAACCAAAGACGATTGACCAAGATAATGTTGATTGCGATATTTTATAAAATCAGCTCTATTTATTTTTTTTACAACTTCTTTTCTTCCGGCAATACTCCAACCGGCAGGTTGATCTCCGTAAAGCAAATTAGTAAAAATATCTTGAACATTTCTCATTGGCAAATCTTCATACATATTTATTTCTTCAATAATAACCCCTCTTTCTTTATTAATTTCTTTTTGTTTAAAAGTGGGATTAAGATACATATCAGAAACCACGTCTAAAATTATATCAAAATGTTCCGGACGAGCCTTAGCAAAATAACCGGTATATTCCATACTCGTAAAAGCGTTGTATTGAGCGCCAATGTTGTCTAATTCCGAAGAAATATCAATACTTTGAGGTCTTTTTTTTGTTCCTTTAAAACACATATGTTCTAAAAAATGAGAAATACCATTAATATCTTTGGTTTCATATTTAGAACCGGCTTCAACCAAAACCAAAACCGTGGTTGTTAAACTTTCAATCATAGGAATAGTTATAATTCGCAAACCGTTTTTTAAAACGGTTTTTTTTATTTTTTCCATTTTTTTAACTAATTATTTAATTCTTTTTACTCTTATTAAACCAGAACAAGGAATAACCTTAATTTTATTTTTCTCCAATTGGTCTAAAAACAAATTCATTCCTAAAGAATCTGAAGACATATGTCCGGCAATAACGACATTTAAATGATTTTTTTCAGCTTGCTTTCTGTGTTCTTCAGATATATGCATTCCAACTATCGTACCAATACCAGCTGTCGCCATTTTTTCATAAATATCTTTAGAACCTTCAGCGCCGCCGGTAATCTCGGTTAAAGCGATTTTACCGGTTCTGTTATTTTCAGAACCAGTAAAAAGTTTCGGTCCGGCTTTTATTTCCATTGCTTTTTGATATTCGGGAATACTTTTTAAAAATTTCATTAAATCGCCAACATATTCAAAATTTTCTTTTTCTATTCTTTCTTTTAAAAACATTGCCACCATATTATCAGTTGGAGTATGAACGCACATTAATGCAAGATTTAAAAGATTAGCGGCATCAACGGTTTTATTGTGATTAATAGCGGAAATACCGCGCGCCACTTCAGATATTCTTTTTTTCATTAATGATTCAGCCACATTAATAGGTATGCCATATTGAGAAAGCACTTCCGCCTGAAGATCCATTACCTCGTCTAATCCGGCCAGCGCCTTACCTAAAGGATGATGAGAAATTATCAAATCTATATTTTTTAATTTTTCAGCCAAAAGCAATTCACTTACGCCAATATCAATACCCGCTAAAATTCTTTTTATTGGTTTTTTATTTTCAACTAAAATTCGGGTATCAGAATAAGGATTAATTAATGTTTCCAAATCAAATTCCGCTTTTTTATCTTTACTTAATTTTTCATATTGTTCCTTTTTTCTATTAAGAATTTTGTTAATCCTTTCTTTTCCTCGGGGGTCGTTTTTAATTCCAACTTTTATGGCTAAATCATAAATTTGTTTTATTGTCATATTTTTATTTTTTCTTTTAAATATTCTTTTAATTCTCCGATTTTAATTCTTTCTTGTTTTGTGGTGTCGCGGTCGCGAACTGTTACGTCGTTTTTTTCCAAACTTTCAAAATCAATTGTAACGCAAAAAGGCGTGCCAATTTCGTCCTGCCTTCTATAACGCTTACCAATATTACCATTATCATCAAATTCACACATATGTTCTTTTTTCAAATCGTCATAAATCTCTTTTGCTTTTTTAACCAAATCCGGCTTATTTCTTAATAAGGGGAAAATAGCCACTTTAATCGGCGAAAGATTTTTAGGAAACTTCATTACTATTCTAACTTCTCCGTCTATTTCTTCTTCTGTATAAGCTTCTGTTAAAACAGCAAAAACCGTTCTGCCAACGCCCACTGAAGACTCAATAATATGAGGGATATACTTTTTTTTCTTTTCCGAATTAAAATAAGACAAATCTTTCCCGGAAAAATTTGAATGTTGCGATAAATCATAATTTCCTCGCGCGTGCACGCCTTCTAATTCATCAAAACCAAAAGGAAAATTATATTCTATGTCGTATGCTTCTCTTGCATAAAAAACTAAATTTTTATGCTTATTCCATTTTAAATTTTCTTCTTTAAAACCGAGATTTAAATAATATTGCCACCGAGCTTCTCTTAATTTTTCATATTCTTTCATTTCTTCATTTGGATGAACAAAATATTGCATTTCCATTTGTTCAAATTCTCTTGTCCTAAAAAGAAATTGACGAGCAGTTATTTCGTTTCGAAATGCTTTACCTATTTGAGCAATACCAAACGGAATTCTAACCCTGGCGGAATCAAGAACGTTTTTATAATTAACATATATTCCCTGACAGGTTTCTCCGCGTAAATAAACAGGTTCTTTTTCCCAATTATCGGTAAAATTACCAAGATTAGATTTAACTAATAAATTAAACTTACTAACATCAGTAAAATCGTTTTGTCCGCAATTAGGACATTTTAAATTATTTTTATTTTTAGAAAAAATTTTATTAATTTCTTCTTCAGACATTTTTTCGTCTGCTTCCACTCCAATCTCCGCAAGTAAATGATCTACTCTGGAACGAATATGACATTTTTTACATTCAACTAAAGGATCGGAAAATCCCGCTACATGACCACTCGCTTCCCAAATTTTAGGATGCATAAAAATAGCTGAATCCAAACCAACAATATCATCTCTAAGTTGAACCATATTTTTCCACCACTCTCTTTTAATAGCATTAACTAATTCTGCTCCATAAGGGCCATAATCATAAACAGCTGAAAAACCGCCATAAATTTCCGAACCCGGATAAATAAAACCCCGTCTTTTACATAATGAAACTATTTTATTCATTAAATTCTCCATAATTTAAATTTTTATCTATTGAATCGCGTTTTGACCGCTATTTAAAGCGGGAGCTAAACTCTCTAATTTAAGTCCTGTAAATTCATCAACGGCACTAAGAAAGGTTTCGCTTAATAAAGGAATTAATCTATTAAGTTGAGTAATATTAGGAGTAACTTCTATTTGAAAAATTGCCTCTATTGGAGCAGAAACCACTCCTTTTGTTGCTGGAATTCTATCAATATTCCATACAATTTCTTGCGTTCTTTCATTATAAGTCGGAACTGTTTCAGTATTACTTTTTACTTGCCCTGTCCATTTTACTCCGGATTGTAAAAATGCTCTTATTCCAACCTCTTTAACGTCTGTTGAATAATTAGCTATTATCCAGTGAATGGTGAAATTTGTCGGCATATTAACTTTTGGAGGAAAACTGCCCTTATTGATAAACCCCGAGCTTAAATCATAAAAAAAGGCGTTGCTTTCAATAACGATTTTTCCGACAACTTTTGCGTTTAGTTCCGCTAAATTAACGGTTTTATCGCTATCAACATAATAAGGAACCGTTGGCGAAGAAATTTCCGCGTCAATTTTTAAATTAAAATCTTTATCGCTAACCCTTTTGATTGGATAATCTTTTTTCGTTTTAATTTCAAAATCAACATAATTTTCAACGCCTGAGTTTAAAAATCTTAGCTCCGGAGTATTAGCGACATTCCAAGTTATAATATTTGTTGCCGAATTAAAAAATCCCGTTGTTTTAAGCGAAGCAAAATCAAACATTTCTCCGCTTAATTTTGCTTTAATTACAATATCATTTAATCCTGTTTCTGAATTATTACGATAAGCTATTTTATAATTTAAATTTTCTCCTGTTGAAACAACATAATCAAGTTGATTATTAAGTAAAATACTCAAAGAAAGCGGAGAAGGAGCGATATTAATAATGGTATTTTTTTCGCCAAGAACTAATTTCCTGCCTGAAATTTTAATACTTAAAATTCCTTTAATTTCAAAAAAAGATTTCTCGCCGCTTAAAACATATCCTTTAATAATTAAACTTCCTTTTTGAGAATTTTTTATAAGGTCTCCTATTTCCCAAACATTATTTCCCTTAGAAGGTTTAACAGTCGCTTCTTTAAAAGTAAAAACTTCAGGATATTCAAGTTCTAATTCTACTCCGGAAAAATCAATATTGCTAATATTTTGATATTGAATTTCAATTTCAAATTCTTCATTATTTAAAACTTTTTGCGGAGCAACTAAATCCAATTCAATTCCGGATTCTCTTGTTTTAACCTCAAAGCTTTTTTTCTGTTCAAAACGAGCTTTTGGTCCCAAACTTGGAGGAAAATAAGAAATAACAACTTCAAAATTTTTTATCGCTTGTTCGTTTTCAAAAATAACTACGGGAATTTTTTCTTGAAGACTTGTATTTGCTTCCAAATCCCCAAAGCTTAAATTAAGAATATTTTTTTCAACATTTTCTCCGACAAAAACCGCGCCTTCGGGCAAAACCATTGAAAGCTTAACTTCTTTTATGGGATTACTGGAATTATTTTTAATGTCCGCTTCAACATTAAAAGGAACCCCTAAAAGAGTTTCCGAAACAGAACCTCTTAAAGAAAAAATGACGTCTCTACTGGTAAAATATTGATAAAGATAAAAACCTCCAATTGTTAAAATTATTAATCCGCCAATCACCAATAACAAAAAAACCCAACGACCTATTTTTTTTATTTTTTTGGAAGTGGAAATTTCCGAATTTTTATTTAATTCTTTTTCAGAAAGCATATTTTTAAATTAAGAAGATTATATTAATATAACTCATCTTAATAAATTTTTAAACCCTATATTTATATTTTAGAAATTAAATCGCGATTAAATCGGGGAATTCTTTTTTTTCTTTTTCTTTAAACTTATAAGGCAAAGCGCAATGATAACATAAAAAAATTTGTTCTTTTTGAGAAAAAAATTTCACGAATTTATTTTTACAAATATCGCAAACGGCAAATTTTGGAGAAAAACCCATTATTTCAAGAAATCTTTTATATGAAATCTTTCCTTGTTTTTTAAAATCCTTAAAAGCTTCTTTAATAAGAAACCATATTTTTTTATCTTGTTGAAATTCAAAGGTCATTTCTTTTATAAAAGAAACAAACTCCATTGCCGAATGAGAAATTTTCATTTGACTAACTTCAAAAGCGTCCGCTATTTGAAGTCCCCTTTTTTCCACTAACCGAACTCTGATAAAATTCAAGGGTTGAAGATGTCCTGATAATTTTGAAGTTATTTTTCTGGCGCTTTTTGCCCTGGCTTTAACCTTTCCCAATTCTTTAGTAAAAAGATAAATCGTCTTATCAAATTCACCTATGTCTTCGCAAGCCAAAACTAACGCTTTTGTTGAATATTCAATCATTTTAAAACTAAACTTGCCAATATGGTTATTTATATAATATAATGCTAAGGTGTAAATAACAACTAATAAAATAAACAAATATGAACAATAAAAATAATCATCTTTTATCAATAAGTATAATTATCTCCGCCATTATGATTTCCGGTTCAATAATTTATTCCGCGGGAATCAAAGATATTAACAAAGAAATACAAGTCGCTGATGTCCAAAAAGCAATTACAGGTTCCGGTATTCCTGAAATTGACGATGATGTTGTTTTGGGAAATCCCGAAGCGCCAATAACATTTTTTGTTTTCAGCGATTATCAATGCCCTTTTTCCGGAAAATTCTTTAAAGAAACAGAACTTCAAATCCGCGAAAACTATGTAGAGGCCGGAAAAGTAAAAATGGTTTTTAAAGACTTAGCTTTCTTAGGGCCTGAATCTATAGCGGCGGCCCAAGCCGCTGAGTGCGCTCGCGACCAAGGAAAATATTGGGCGTTTCATGATGCTATTTTTAACATTGAAATTAAAGAAATGGAAACTCTTGGAAATAATGAATATACTGAAAACCTTAATCAACAAACTTTTGAAAAAATAGCTTCCGATTTAAATATGAATATTGAAGATTTTAAGATTTGTTTTGAATCTCAAAAATACGCCGATGAAGTAAAAAAAGACACAGAAGAAGCTAAAGCTCTTATGGGGGATTATGTTTCAACTCCCACTATTTTTGTAAATGAAAATATTATTCAAGGAGCTTATCCTTACGAAACTTTTTCTTCGCTTATTGAAGAAACTTTAAATAAAAATTAAAAAGGTCGTTATGAATTATATTTTTAAATTATGAAATATTTAAATTGGGTTCAATTAATTTTAGGGGTTTGGGTTTTTGTTTCTCCTTGGATTCTTGGTTTTTCCGATATTACTACCGCTCTTTGGAGCAATATTATTGCCGGAGCATTAATAGTTATATTTTCTCTTTGGGAAATATTTGGAAGCAAATCCGCGTCAATAATAAATGAAACAAGTCCTTCCGCTTCCTCTCAAACACCTCCGGTTTCCCCAACAGAATAAATTATTTATTCTATTTTATTTACAAAGTTGGCGTTGATAAAAGTTTAATTAAAGCATTTATCAACGCCAATTATTTCTTAACTTAAATTAAAAACTAAAATGATAAAACTTTATTCAACGCCAACTTGTCCATATTGCGAAATGGCTAAAAATTATTTTAAAGAAAAAAACGTAGAATTTGAGGTTTATGATATTTCTGCCGATGAAAAAGCTCAAAAAGAAATGGTTGAAGTTTCAAAACAAATAACCGTACCCGTAATTGATATTAATGGAAAAATCATTATTGGTTTTAATCGCGCGGAAATAGATAAAATTTTAAATTTGTAATTTTTAAAAATGGTTTACGATTTAATTATAATTGGCGGCGGTCCGGCTGGAATGTCTGCCGGAATATACGCATCCAGAAAAAAACTAAAAACTCTTTTAATAACAGACTCTCTTGGGGGTCAATCGTTTATTGCTTCTGATATTCAAAATTTCATTGGTTTTAAATCAATTTCCGGCATTGAACTAACAAAAAAGATAGAAGAGCATCTTCGCGCTCAAAAAGAAATTGAAATCAAAGACCAAACCCGAGTTTCTAAAATAAAAAAGGATAATAACTTTATAATTGAAACCGAAAATAATGAATCTTTTGAAGCTAAAACCGTTTTATTGGCTCTTGGCAGTCATTATCGTAAATTAAATATCCCCGGAGAAAAAGAATTTGAAGGCAAGGGTGTTTTTTATTGCTCCACTTGCGACGCGCCCTTAATGAAAGAAAAATCCGTAATTATTATTGGCGGAGGCAATACCGGATTTGCCTCGGCAAGAGACCTTTTAAGCTACGCTTCTAAAGTTTATATTTTAGAATATTCAGAATCTCCAAAAGCTGACCCAATAGAACAAGAAAGAATAATTTCTAATAAATTAGAAATTATTACAATGGCAAAAGTTCAAGAAATTTTTGGAGAAACATTTGTCAAAGGATTAAAATATCAAAATCGCGACACTAATGAAATAAAAGAATTAAAAGCTGAAGGAATTTTTATTTCTATTGGTTATGAACCCAATAGCGAATTTCTTAAAGATTTTGTTAAATTAAATAACGCCAAACAAGTTATTGTTAATTGCAAAACTCAAGAAACTTCTTTAAAAGGCGTTTGGGCGGCCGGAGATATCACTGACACTCTTTATCATCAAAACAATACCGCTATTGGCGACGCTATCAAAGCGGTTTTGAATATTTACGATTATTTAAAAAAATCTTAAAAATCTTCTCATTTATTAACTTTTAAACCCTTTAATAAATTCAGGGCAAACGGCTCAACCTATTGAGCCGTTTATTTTCGCTTAATCGCCGGTTGTATTTCCTCAAGAATTTCCGATATCTCATTTATTCCTTTTCCAAAATGCCCGCGGTCGTTAAATTGCAAAAACTTGGCGGAAAGCCCGGCCGCATTGCTTTCCCCTGCCGAGAACGAAACGGTTTTATCGTCCCGCGAATGTAAAACCACAAAATCATCACAATGAGATTTTATCTTTTCAAAATCATAACCTTCATCCGTATAAAAACCGTAATCTGATTCGCTTAAAATTGCTTTATCTTTTAAACGGCCCGAGTTAACAGCAATAAGAATGACTTTTTTGACCTTCTTTTTTGGGGTGGCTTTTTCAAGCCAGCGTAGAATCGCAAACCCTCCCCGCGAATGGCCAATAAGGATAGTTTTTTCGTCCGGCTTTATTTTCTCAATCTCCGCCAACCACTCCTTTATAATTGGGTCGGCGGGACTTGGCATAACTGGAGCTATATATTCATAGCCCATCTTTTCTACTTCCCGACCAAACCAAGGATACCAATTTGAATTCGGGTCAGTGTTTTTGCCGTGTATTAAAACTATTTTCATACTTCACTTCCTCTTAAGCGCTTTTTTCACCGCCGTTTTGATATTTTCCGTTTCCAATCCGTATTTTTTCCAAAGATCTTTTGGGTGACCACTTTCGCCAAAAACGTCTTTTGTGCCAACAAATTCCATTGGCGCGGGACAATTTTTAGCTAAAAGTTCGGCAATAGCGCTTCCTAATCCTCCCAAAATACTATGTTCTTCAACTGTAACCACGGCGCCGTATTTTTTAGCAAAATTAATTATTTTTTTCTCATCAAGAGGTTTTATCGTATGATTATTTAAAACAATGGTTCCTATGCCTTCTTTATCTAATTCTTCAGCCGCGAGTAAAACATTATACAAAATAGGACCACAACCAATTATAACAACTTTTGGTTTTGCGGATGATTTCCAAAAAACATCCGCTTTTCCCGGAATAAACGGCGTTTTTTTACTTGTAAAAACAGGTGTTTTTTCTCGCGCTAATCGGATATAAACAGGACCGCTAATTTTTGTTGAAGCAATTGTCGCTTTTTCAGCTTCAATCGCGTCGCAAGGAACAATAACTTTCATATTCGGCAAAGTTCTCATAATGGCAATATCTTCAAGCGCCTGATGAGTGGCTCCGTCATAACCCGTAAGCAAGCCAGTATGATGACCGGCAATCTTAACATTGGAATTATTATAAGCAATCGTTGTCCTTATTTGCTCCAAATTGCGACCGGGAGAAAAAACAGAATAAGCCGAGATAAATGGAATTTTATTTGAAACTCCCATACCCGAAGCTATAGCCGCGAGATTTTGTTCCGCAATGCCAATCTGAAAAAATCTTTCAGGAAATTTATTGGCAAATTTATCGCAACGAGTAGATTGAGCCACGTCTGCCGATAAAACCACCACATTTGAATTTTTCTCGCCTAAAACCAACAAACCATTACCAAAACCTTCGCGAGTGGGTATTTCTTTAATTTCTTTTTTAAAATTATTTAAATTTATTTTTAAACTTTTTTCAAAAGCCATATTTTTTAATCGTAAAAAATTTTTGGTTCATTTAATTTATAAAGTTCAGGGTCAATGTTTCTAAGAAAACAATATTCGCCAACCGGATGTTCCCAATTTTCTTCACCGTATCCTAATAAATAATAAGTTGGCTTGCGTCCGGCCAGATATTCTTCGTCTGAAGAATAATTGAATTTGGCGCAAAGATTAAAAGATAAATCGCTTTTTTTCTCATAATCGTAAACCATTCCCGTTTCCGGGTCTTTAGGCGCGGAAAAGCCAGAGATATTATCCGTTAATTCACTTAAAGAATCGGGTAGCTTTTCTTTCTGTTGCCAAAAATTAACTATCTGAGATTGAATTGTTTGCAAATTTTCAATTCTTTGTCTGTCAAAACGAAGCGCTCTCTGTTTAAAAGGCGAACCTGAAACAAAAAATCCAACAACGACTATCGCTAAAACCGCAACAATAACAATACGAGTAAATATTTTTATTTTCAAAGAAGTCTTTTCTTTTGGCTCTCGTTTTAAATCATAAAAATAATAAAGAAAAACAACCGATGAAACCAAGAAAACCGAAAAAACCTTTAAAGAAAATCTTATGGTTAATTCTCCTTGTAAAAAATTATAAAGAAGACTTATTAAATCGCCAATAATGATAATAGCCGTGGCAAAAAGCGTAAAATAAATAAGCCAACGTCTAATTCTAAGAAAATTTTTCTCGGGATTCCGGTTAATATCTTTTAAAAGAAATTTTGTTGACCAAATAAAAACCGGAAAAACAATTATCAATGAAGCTATGGCAAAACGAATAGGATTACCCGCGTCAAAATAATAATAACGTTCTAATTTATCGGGAAAATAAACATTAATGTATTGAAAAAACAAAACCAAAACACTGCTAATACTGACATAAAGCGCGGAAATATTTAAAAGATGCATAAAAACGTCTTTAGGGGCGCTTTTAATTGAAATATTTTCTTTTTCATTCATAAATTTATAAAATTAATAAATTAAATTATTGACGACTTTTCTTTTTTTAATTCTTTTAAAGCTTCTTTTGCTTGTTCTTTGGTTGGCGCGGTTCCGTGCCACTTATAATCAGCTTCCATAAAATCAACTCCTTTACCGGCAATTGTGCGAGCAATAATAATGGTTGGTTTTTCATAAATCGCTTGAGCTTCGCTAACCGCGTCAATAAAAGATTCTACATTATGACCATCAATTTCTAAAACTTCCCAATTAAAAGATTCGTATTTTTCTTTCAAGGGTTCTAAAGGCATTATTTCTTCTGTTGTGCCGTCGCTTTGAATATTATTTCTATCAATAATTGCGGTTAAATTACTCAATCGTTTATTTCCCGCAAACATTGCCGCTTCCCAAATATTACCGCAATTTTGTTCAGCGTCTGACATTATACAATAAGTTCTATATTTACTCCGTAAATTGCTCGTACGAGCGCAAAGAGCCATACCAATAGCTTGAGATAATCCTTCTCCTAAAGGACCAGAAGAGGTTTCAATACCAGGCAAAGCCTTGCGAGAAGGATGCCCTTGAAGCCGACTGTTTATTTTTCTAAAAGTTTTCAATTCTTCAATTGGAAAATATCCCGCTCTGGACATTGCGGCATAAAGAATCGGACAAGTGTGCCCATTAGATAAAACTAATCGGTCTCTTTCGGGCCAATCCGGTTTTTTAGGATTATGTTTTAAAATATGAAAATAAAAAGCGGAAAAAATTTCAGCCATTCCCAAAGCTCCGGCAGGATGTCCGGTTCCGGATTCGGCTAACATTTCAATAACGTCTCTTCTTAGCTGATTGGCTACTTCTTCTAAAAATTTAATTTTTTCTTCGCGTAGATTTTCCATAATTATTGATTTTCAATCGCGTTAATTTTATATAATCGTCTTTGATGATTTTCTTCTTCAGAAAAAGGAGTAACCAACCAAGTGCCAATAATTTTATCAACCTCGCTTTCGTTAATAAAATCAGCCGCCAAACAAAGAACATTAGCGTCATCGTCGTGACGAGAAGCAAATGCCTGGTCTGAACTATTAATCAAAGCCGAACGAACTCTTTTAAATTTATTAGCAACCACGTCCACGCCCACGCCTGAACCGCAAATTAAAATCCCCCGACGTTCTGTCGGATTTTGACTGATTTTTTCAGCAACCAATTTAGCAAAATCCGGATAATCATCATTTTCATCATAATGGTCGTTACCCATATCAAGAATTTCATACCCTTGATTATCTAAAGACTTTTTAATTAATTCCTTTAATTGAAATCCTTTATGGTCAGAACCGATATAAATAAGCATATTTTAATTATAACTCAATAATCTCCGGCTGAAAAGCGCTATTTATTTTTGTTTTTATGGCTGAAACTTCAAAAATTATTTTATTTTCAATAACCACTTTTAATATTAATCCCTCCATTGTTTCTTGAGAAAAACTTTGGTCAAAAACAAAATTACCCAAACTATAAGCAATCCAACCCTTTTTATATTCCTCAATTTCCTGAACAACGTGCGGATGATGTCCGACTATTAAATCCGCGCCCGCGTCAATTAATTCGCGCGCTGTTTTCTTTTGCGATTCATTTGCTTGTTTTTCGTATTCTTCTCCCTGATGCAAAGAAATAACAACAATATCCGCGGTTTGCGATAATTTTAAAGATTTTATTTTATCTTTAATTTTTTGTAAATTAAAATCGCTAATACCAGAAGAATTTACGTCAGCTTTAAAACTCTCGGGATATAAATTTGTATAAGCAAAAAAAGCGATTTTAATTTTATTAATTTCTTTTATTACGGGGTTATTTGCTTCAGAATAATTTTTACCAACGCCAACGGGCTCAATATCGTTATTTTTTAATATATCAATTGTGTCTTCAAGCGCTTCGCTTCCCCAATCCCAAATATGATTATTAGCTAAAGACAAAACGTCAAAACCGGCAAATTTTAAACCCTCAATTACTTTAGGATTGGCTCTAAAAGAATAAATACTGCCTTGATTTTGACCGCGACTTGATATTGGACCTTCTAAATTTCCAAAAAATAAATCGGCTTTTTCAGTAAACTCGGCAATTTTTAAAAAAGGATAGCGATAGTCTTGATTTTTTTCAATTTGACCGGCTACGCTTCTGGAAAGCATAACGTCTCCGCAAAATAAAAGAGTGGTTTGTTTTTTTTCTAAAATTAAGGCGGAATACTCCACCTCGCTTAATTTAAGTTCTAATAATTTCGCCTGAAGTTCTGAAGCTATAACGTCTTCATAGGCATTAAAAAGTTGTTGGAAAAAAAATATTAAACCAACGCCTGAAATCAGTAAAATTATTAAAAAAATTGAGAAAATAAAATAACGCACTTGTTTTTTTTAAACGCTTTTTGCGGCTTTAAGCAAATGTTTTATTAACATTGCCACATAACCCCATTCATTGTCATACCAAGAAAGAATTTTTACTAAATCACCGTCAATAACTTTAGTAAATTTTAAATCAATAATTGCGGCATAAGGTTCTCCAATAATGTCAGAAGAAACAATTTGTTCATCAACGATTTTTATAATGTTTTTCCATTTATCCGACCGCGCCGCTTTTTTAAAAATTTCATTTATTTCTTCAACCGAAGTTTTTTTATCGCTTAAAAAAGTAATATCGGCAATTGAGCCAGTAATAACAGGCACTCGCAAAGCAATTCCGTCAAATTTTCCTTTTAAATCTTTAATAACCCGAGTAACGGCAACAGCCGCGCCGGTTGTGGAAGGAATGATATTTTGACTTCCCGCTCTGCCGCGACGGAAATCATCTCCCTTAACAAAAGAATCAACAATTGATTGGCTGTTAGTAAGGGCGTGAATGGTGTTAAGTATGGCTTTTTGAACGCCAACGCTTTCTTTCATTATTTCTATTATTGGATAAACCGCGTTTGTAGTGCACGACGCATTAGAGGAAATTTTTACATTTTCAAAATCCTTATCATTAATTTCAACAAGAATTGTTTTTCCGCCGGCAACGCCTTCATCGTCTTTTGCCGGAGCGGTTAAAATAACCTTTTTAGCTCCAGCATCAATATGAATTTTTGCTTTTTCAAAAAATTCAAAAACTCCGGTAGCTTCAACCACAATATCAATTTCTAATTTTTTCCAAGGGAGATTAATAGGGTCCTTTTCGGAAAAAAATTTAATTTTCTTTTTGCCTACAATTAAAAAATTTTGTTCTTTGTCTATTTTTACTTCTTCTTGAAAAGTTCTATAAATAGAATCGTATTTAAAAAGATAGGCAAGATTTTCTAAATTGCCCAAATCATTAATGGCAACAATTTCCAGTTGAGGATTTTCAAACGCTTGACGAAGAAAAAGCCGACCAATTCTGCCAAAACCATTTATAGCTATTTTAGTCATATTGTTTATTATATAAATTATTTAAATTAAAAACAATAATTAAAAATAAATGTAAAATTATTTTTTTATTAAGTTTAATTATTAATTAAATGGAAAATAACAATTCCAAAAGCAATAGACACGTTCAAAGATTCTTTTTTTCCTTTCATTGGAATTTCTAAAATTTTATCCGCGTTTTTTAAAATTGCCAAAGACAAACCTTTTATTTCATTCCCTAAAATCAAAGCGATTTTTTGTTTGTTGTGAGTTTTAATTTTATAATAAGGGATTGATTCTTTGTTTTGTTCAACGCAAAAAATTTCATATCCTTCTTTTTTAAGCTTTTTTAATAATTTTGTCGCAGACTTCATTTGTTGCCATTTGACATATTTTTCCGCGCCTAAAGAAACTTTAGTCAATTGCTGACGCGGTTTATTAAAAACATCTATTGGAGTGGGAGTAATACCGGTTAAATAGATTTTTTGGCATCCGGCCGCGTCCGCGGTCCGAAAAAAAGAACCAACATTATATAAGCTTCTAATATTATGCAAAATAACAACAATTTCTTTCATATAAATAAATTAATACCGCAATTAATTACGGTATTAATTATACGGAAAATCGCAAAATTAATCGTATAATTAATTTTAAGCCAAACCAATTTTCTTTTTGACTTCAATGATTTTCTTTTCAGCTCTTTGAGAAGCTTTTTGCGAGCCGGATTTTAAGATTGAAAACAGCTTTGATTTATTTTTAATTAATATTGATTTATTTTTGCGAAAATCAGCAAAATAATCAGCCACCACTCCAATTAAATCATTTTTAAAAACAGAATAATTTTTACCTTTGAATTTCTTTTCCAAATCATTAATGGTTTTACCGCTTAATGACGAATAAATTTCCAATAAATTGCTAATAGCGGGTTTATCTTTTCTATTATATTTTATTTCCGAACCGGAATCGGTAACGGCTTTTTTGATTTTGGCTTTAATTTGTTCCGGCGAGTCATCAATAAAAACGCAGGATTCGGGCTGAGACTTGGACATTTTTTTCTCCGGATTTATTAAACTCATTACGCGCGGAGTTAAAGTATGAATAGCTTTAGGTTCAACAAATGTTTTTCCAAATATCTTGTTAAATCTTCTTGCTAATGTCCGAGTAATTTCCAAATGCTGGTCTTGGTCATTACCCACGGGCACGAATTTTGTATTATAAAGTAAAACATCAGCGGCCATTAAAACAGGATAATTAAAAAGGCCAAGATTTACGCTTTGACGAAATTGCTTTGCCTTATCTTTAAACTGAGTCATAAGTTCCAATTCTGGAATTTTAGCGATTGTGTTTAAAATCCACATTAATTCACTATGAACTGAAATTCGCGACTGCTGAAAAATAACTGACTTTTTAGGGTCAAGTCCGCTGGCTAAAAAATCAGCCGTAAGATTTAAAATATTTTGATTTAAATCTTTAGGCGCGGGATTTTCAGTTAAAGCGTGCAAATCGGCGATAAAAAAATAACATTGATATTTGCCTGAATTTTGCAAATCCACAAAATTTTTAAGCGCTCCAAAATAATTTCCAATATGGAGTTTTCCCGTAGGTTGAATTCCGGAAATAAGAATAGATTTCATAAAATTTAATTAATTTTTATTAATTTTAATTTTTATACTTCAATAATTACCGGCAAAACCATTGGCCTGCGTTTAGTTCTATTATATAGAAATTGCCCAATTTGGTCTCTCATTAATGATTTAATATAATCAGATTCAATATGTTGATGCCGAGGATTTCGAGAAACAAGACTTTTGATACGTTTGCGTAATTCTTCCACAAATTCTTTATTTTCTCGCAAATAAATAAATCCTCTGGAAATAATATCCGGATTTTTAAGAAAACGGCCACTACGACGATCTAAAGTAGCAATAATAACCACCATTCCTTCTTGCGCTAACATCCGACGATCCCTTAAAACAACTTCTCCAACATCGCCAACTCCCAAGCCATCAACCATAACATAATAAGCCGGTATAATTTCATCGCTAATTTTTGCCGATTCTTTGGTAAATAAAACTACTTGTCCATTATCAACCAATATAGTTTCTGAAGGTTTAAGCCCTAATGCTTCTTGAGCGTTTTGAGCATTACGCCAACGCATAAAATAATAACCATGCATTGGAAAAATAAATCTCGGTTTTACCATTTTCATCACGGTTTTTAATTCTTCTTGGGGCGCGTGACCGCTGGAATGAATATCCATCATTTTATAATGATAAACCAGGGCGCCTTGTCGCGATAAATCATCTTTAAGAATTTGAACGCTTCTTTCGTTTCCCGGAACAATTGATGACGAAAGAATAATGCTATCGCCTTTTTTAATTTTAATTTGACGATGTTCTCCCGTGGCGATTTTCATTAAACTCGCGTTAGATTCTCCTTGGGCGCCAGTGCAAAGAATTACTATTTTATCATCGTTGTATTTACGAATTTCATCTAAAGAAATTAAGGTTCCTTTTTTAATTTTCATTAAACCGAGATTTCTGGCAATTTGAATATTGCTCTTCATTGAGGAACCGCTAATAGCCACTCTTTTATCCATTCGCTCGGCAATTTTAATAATTTCCGCCAATCGGTCTAAAAGAGAAGCAAAAGTTCCTAAAATAATTCGTCCCGGAGCTTTTTTAAAAAGTTTTTCAATTTCTTTTTCAACCACTCTTTCGGAAATTGAATTTCCTTGATCTTCAGCTCCCGTAGATTCAATTAAAAGAGTATGTATTTTTTCTTTACCGAGTTTTTCCCAAATTTCCAATCCCCTGGGATTTCCTTTTATATCGTAATCAAATTTAAATTCGCCGGCATGAACAATTTTTCCAACCGGAGTATTTAAAATCGTGCCAAATCCATCCGGAATATTATGAGTAACGCCAAAAAATTCCGCCTTAAAATTTTTAGATATTTTACGACTATCACCCGCTTTAACAATATCAAAATTAAGCTTTGGGGTATTGGGAAATTCTTCTTGTCTGCGAGCAATTATTTCTTTGGTAATAGCCGTAGTAATAATCAACGGATTACCAAGTTTTTGCATAATATAAGGAATCGCGCCAATATGGTCATAATGCCCATGAGTAATAATTATGGCTTTAATTTTTTCTTTTCTTTCCGCAAGATAAGAAACATTAGGAATAATATAATCAATACCGGGAGTTTCTTCTTCAGGAAATTGAAGTCCCGCGTCAATAATAATAATCTCGTTTTCATATTCAAAAAACATCATATTGCGTCCAATTTCCTCCAAACCGCCCAAGCAAGCAAATCTAATAACCGGCTCTTCTTTTTTCTGAAAACCTTTTCTATTATTATTTTTTTTAATGTCTTTATTTCTTTTTTCTTTTATCATAAGTTTTATTTTATTAATTATTTTAAGTGTCGGAGGAGGGATTTGAACCCTCAAGCCTTTCGGCACTGACTCCTGAAGCCAGCGTGTTTACCAATTTCACCACTCCGACAAAATTTAAACAAAGATAAATCCGCTGATTTTTCTCGCGCATAATCTTTTACGTGAAATTCCGCTACTTCAATTTTTTTGTTTTTTTAACTATTAAAACGCTTATTTTCCTCTACCTTCGTATTTTTCAAAAATAGCCCAAAAATTCAGGTCTTCTTTGCCTTTATTGTAAACTTTATGGAATTTTCCAGGTTCAACAAGCATTATATCTCCGGCTTTTACTTTAAAAATTTTTTCTCCTATTTCCATCTCTCCTTCTCCTTGAATAAAAATATAAACCTCGTCTATTCCATTATGAAAATGACCCTTAGTTGATTTGTTTAAGTGAAGTTCGGTTAAAGAAATTTCCAAATTTTTAAGTTTGGATAAATCATAAACCCTGTAAGTTTCATTATCTCTTATAAGTTTAGCAATTTGTTTATATTCTTTAATATTCATTAATAAATGTCAAGCGCGCCTAAATTAATTTATTCAAAAACTCTAACGGTTTTTATATACCAATTTTCAATATTGCCAAATCTATCGCCAGCCGAAGAAATTAATTTTTCATTAAATCCGTTAAGTTTATTTTTAGTAACATAAAAATAATAAGGAGAAAAAAGAAAAATAGCCGGCCGGTCTTGAATAATTAAAAACTGAAGACTGGAAATGTCGTTTTGTCTTTTTGAATCATTTAAATTTTTTCTTATTGACTGAATTAAGCTGTCAACGGTTTCGTTTCCATAAAGCGCCAAATTAAGCCCAGGATAAAATCTTTCCGAAGAATGCCAAAAAGAAGACAAATCGGGACTTTTAATGTCGCTGAAAATATTTCCAAAAAGTATCATTTCATAGTTGCGAGTTTTTATCGCTTCTTCATTAATTTTATGCAATGAAAAAATTTTGTTATTCAATTTAATTCCCGCTTTTTCCCAATTTTCTTTTATCAAATCCGCGGCTTCAATTAAAAAAGGAATGTCGGGCACAACCAAATTAAATTCCAATCGTTCGGTTTTCCCATTTATGATTTTTTCGTAAACGCCTTCTTCATTTATTTTCCAACCCCCATTTTCTAAAATTTCATTGGCTTTTTCTATGGAAAAATTCACCGACTCACTTTTTTCTTCAGCTACAAACCCATCCATTCCCAAGACTAAAGGACCTTCAGCTGATAAAGCCTTATTATTAAAAATTTTTTCCAATAAACCCTTTTTATCAGTTGCGTAAGTTAAAGCTAAACGCACGTTTTTTTCTTTTAAAATATTTTGGTTATAAGAATTAAAAAAGATTGCGTAATATCTCGGCATTATAATTTCAAAAAGCCGATGATTAATATTTATCCGAGAAAAATTTTTAAAACTTAATCCTCCAAAGCCGTCAATAATTCCAGAATTAAAATTTTTAATTAACTCGTCTTCGTTTTCGTAAAATTTAAAAGTGATTTTTTCTAAATAAGGTTTTTGTCCAAAATAAGCTTCGTTGCGAACAAGACGATACTCGGAAATAAAACCGGAACGGGATTTTTGAAAAGAAACAAACTTAAAAGGTCCGTTTCCAATCGGTTCAAAATTATAATCAGAAAGTCTAAAATTGGTTGTCGGAATTGAACCGAAAATATGCTTAGGAATTATTTTAAGATTATTAAGAGTGCTTTCAAAAAAAACATAAACCTCGGGAAGAATTAATTTTATTTCTATTTCACTTACTCTCTCCGCCTTAATGTCTTTCCAAACCGACAAAAGAGGAGAATTAGCGTCGGTATTTTGAATACTTTCTATTGTAAAAATTATATCATCGCTGGTAATAGAAACATTATCATCCCAAAAAATATTTTCTTTTAAACGAACATTCCAGACTTGAGCTCCTTCGTCTCTTTTTATGTTCTCGGCTAAATCGGAAAGATTGCTAAAGATTAACGTTATTAAATCTTTATCCGTCTCGGTATTTGCCAAAACAGGGTTTATAAAAACAGGCTGACCAATTATTCCTTCAATGTATTCTCCTCCAAAAACCGGAGCTATTTTAGTATTGCTATAAATAAAATTGCTTATTATAAAAACAGAAGAAGAAATAAAAACTAAACCGGCAACGATAAAAGTCCATCGCTCCAGCCGAGAAAGGCTTTTAAATAACCGTATTAAAAATTTCATGAGTTGCTAAATTATCAAACTTAAAATTGATAAAACGCCAAAAGCGATTATCAAAATTATAGTGGTAATAAAAATTGAACGTTCCATTCCTCTGCGTTTGGAATAAAAATCATTTTCGCCTCCGCCAAAGATGCCGGAAAGTCCCGAGGACCTTTCTTGAAGAAGAATTAAAACAATTAAAACAATAGAAATTATAACTTGAGCGATTGATATATACATTTTATTTAAGTGAATTATTTTTTATAAGCGGCTTTCGCCGAGAAACTAACAATAAAACTTACCAAGCTAATAATTAAAGTCGCGTAAATTAAGGGAAGCGTTCCCATAATAGTAATATTTAATAGAAGTTTGTCAAGAAAATAAAGCATTAAAGCGTTTACAATAAATATTCCCAGGCCAAGAGTTAAAATAATTACGGGAGTTAAAATCATTTTAATGATAGGTCTAAAAAAGACATTAATCAGGGTCAAAACCGCGGCTACCAACAAAAAACTTTTAAAATTTGAATTAATTTCAAAACCTTCAACAAAATGATTCGCAATAATCAAGGCGACTAAATTAGAAAAAAAATAAAAAATTAGTTTAATAAAGAAGTTCATTATTTTTTAAAATTATATAGATTTAATCATAAAAACGCAATAATAAGAGTTATCCACAATTAAAAAGTTTAATTATTAAGATTTAAGGACTATAATAAAATCAATTCAAAGGTCGAAATGAAATTATAATTAATGGATTAAAAAAAGTATAATGAATTAAATTCAAATACTTATGGAAATTCATTAATTTAAATCTTATGGAAGCTCAAGGTTGGACAGAAACCCTAATAATTTCTTTTCAGAATGTTTGGGCGGGCATTATTAATTTTTTACCATCCCTTATTGGCGCTTTAATTCTTATTATCGTAGGACTTATTGTTGCCGCGGGATTACGCGCGTTAATAGAAAAAATTATTAATACCCTTAAACTTGATTCTGTTTTGAAAAAAGTGGGTTTAGACCCTATCTTTGAGAGGGCCGGACTTCAATTAAATTCCGGCAAATTCATCGGTCTTTTATTTTATTGGTTCTTAGTAATAGTCTTTGTTTTAGCTGTAACCGATATTTTAGGACTTTACGGAGTTTCTCTTTTCTTAAAAGACGTCGTTTCTTACATTCCGAATATTATCGTAGCAGTTTTGATAATGTTAGTGGCGGTTATGGTCGCTAACTTTCTTAGGTCTATTATCAAGGCCTCTGTTAAAGGAGCAAAACTTCACAATTCAAAGTTTTTAAGCTCTTTAGCGTGGTGGGTAATAATAGTCTTTGGATTTTTAGCGGCATTAATTCAAGTCGGTATCGCGGTAACCATTCTTAATACCTTAATTACCGGACTTATCGCCATGTTAGCGCTTGCGGGCGGAATTGCTTTTGGTCTCGGAGGTAAAGATTACGCCGCTTCTCTTTTAGAAAAGTTTAGACAACAAACTGAAGATAGATAAATAAATTAATCCGAATTCGGCTTAATATACAAAACCCCCGCAATGCGGGGGTTTTGGTTTATCTTATACATTTAATTATAAAATATTAAAAAATGAGACTACTAAATTTCAGTAGTCTCATTAAATTTATCTTACGTCGGTTATTCTCATCCCCGACGCAATTACTTCTGTAGCACTTGTATTTTCAACGGGAATCACAAGCGCTATAGGATCTATCTTCCTTGAAATGGTCGCGTAAATACGCTGACCATCGTCGCTCCATAACGGCCAACCAACCCCATTGCCATTTTGGGAATCTTCATAAAGAAGATTTTTATTTGAGTAATTTTTATCCATTACCCAAATTCCCCAATACGAAGTTCCCCCTTCATCGCTGTCAAAAGCGATTTTTTCTCCATCCGGAGAAAATACGGGGTCCTCTTCTGAAATCAACGGCGTATTTGTCACATTGATTAACTCAGAAGAAGAAAGGATATAAACATAAATATCGCTTATACCCAACTGATTTTTCTCTCTTGCATGAAAAATCAGTTTTTCACCGTCTGGGGAAAAACTGCAAAACATTTCGTGTTTATCCGGAGTTTCAGTAATAAATTCTAAATCTGTCCCATCGGAATTTATTATCGCCACATCCCCTAATGACATATTATCTTCCCTGTAAATAAAGACGATGCTCTCGCCGTCAAGAGAAAATCTGGGATGTTCGTGGTATCCTCCGGGAAAAATTGTTTTTTCTTCTTTTGTTAAACAATCAACAATTTTTATCAATCTATAGCCGTCAATTGTTTCTTGAATATAAACAATTTTATCCTGAGTTAAATTGTACGACGGACTATATACATAATCGTTATAAGGAAAAATTTTCTCGTCTTGAGAAATAGTATTATCAGCTCCTATCTCGCAAGAGAAAATACCGAATTTATTTCCATTTTCCCATTTTTCGTAAAGAATATAATCAACTATCCTTACGGAAATAGAACAAGTATCAATTTTTCCGCGATCAACCGTTTTAACAGTTATAGTCGCGATTCCGGCAGAGACAGCAACAATTTCAACAAAATGCGACGAAAGTTTCTCTTTTGTTGAACCCAAAATCGATACAACATTTTCATTACTTGACGAAAATGTTACTTCTGAATTATCCGCGTTTAACGGATAAACAGTTGCCTCTATCTTCGCCGTTTCTCCAATTCTGAGAAATAACTCATCCTTATTAAAATCCACATTTAAAACAGGAATACCCGTAGGTATTTCTATTCCTCCGCCGCCTCCGCTACATGATGACAAGATAAAAAAACAAAAAACAATTACCACGACAAAAAATATTTTTTTTTCCATAACTCTTCTCCTTTTTTAAAATTTTAATGTTCTTAATTAGATAATAAGTTAAAATTATCTAATTCGTATTAATTATAATTAAAAACCTTTAAACAATTTTGTCAAATTAATATGGTAATCTACACACACATATTGCACTTTTCTGGTAACCTGGGGGTATATGAAAACAATGCCCAAAT
>JAFGBB010000012.1 GCA_016933365.1 Candidatus Wolfebacteria bacterium
AATCGGATATAAAAAGAATGACGCGATTATTCTTAATGCTGATGAGCTTTATTTAAAGTGGAATAAAGAAAAAAAACTTAAAGAAGCTTGGGATGTTAGATTTGGTCTTACAGGAGAAAAATAAACGAATTTTAAATTTTTTCGGCAAAGTTTTAAATTTAAGAATTAAATTGTTGTTAAATTAATTTAATTCTTTTTTTTATCCATTGCTTTACTTTTTTAAAAATAGTAAAATTAATACATGGAACAAGATTCAAATATTATTAATCAATCTAATGTTTCCGAATTGCCAAAATCAGAAGTGAGTGTTAGAACAATGAAATTGGATATTAAGAATTTAGAACAAGGAGGAGGTGAAATTGGCGCGCCTGAATATTTGACTTCAGAACAAGTAGGAGTAAAAAAAGAAGAAAAAGAAAATAAGTTTAAAATTTCCGGATATATGGGTCCGGAAAAAGCGATTTTTTCTTCTTCTGGTCTTTCTCTTAAAAAAGAAGATATTCTCCCTAAAAAAGATGAAGTTTCTGAGGAAAAAAAATCTTTAAAATGGAAGATTTTAGGAATTATTATTATTGCTTTAGCAGTTATAGTCGGTTTTGGATTTTTGGGATATTTCGTAATTTCTAAGCTTTTTTTTCCAAATGAAATGCCTTCTGTATAAAAAAATCAAATTTAAAATTTAAATTTATTATTATGGATATAAAAATTTTATTACAATTTAAAAATCAGTTAATAAAAACAGGAAATATTTTAAAAGAAAAAATAAAAGAACTTTCTAAGGTTCCGGAATTTGGCGAAGACGTCAGCGCTGATGACGAAGAAAGCAATGAGACTGAAGAATTTGGCAATCAACTTTCTGTTGCTCAAAATTACAAAGAACAATTAGCAGAAATTGATAATGCTCTAAAAAAAATAGAAAGCAAAGAATATGGAATTTGTGAAAAGTGCGGAGAAGAAATTTCTTTAGATGTTTTAGAGGTTGCTCCGGAATCGCGTTTATGTAAAAAATGCAAGAAATTGTCTTAAGCTGCGAATTCATTTTAATTCGGAAAAATCCGAATAAAAATTATTTGTAGATATTTACGAGTTTTTATAATTCGCAGTTTTCGGGTTTAAGTGAAAAATTTTTCTAAAGTTTATTCAGCTGAATTAGAAGGCATTAATGCTCGGCTTATAGAAGTGGAAACCGATATAAATGTCGGACTTCATTCTTTTAATATAGTCGGTTTGGCTGATAAGGCGTTAAATGAAGCTAAAGAACGCGTAAGTTCGGCTTTAAAAAATAGCGATATTAAACCTCCGACCAGAGAAAATAGAAAAATCACGGTAAATTTAGCTCCGGCTGATATTAAAAAAACCGGAGCTCAATACGATTTAGCTATTGCTATTGGTTATCTTTTAGCGACAAAACAAATTAAAGATTTTGAAACGCGGGATAAAGTTTTTATAGGGGAACTTTCGCTTGAAGGATTGTTGCGTCCGATAAACGGCGCTTTAAATATTGCTCAAATGGCAAAGAAAAAGAATTTTAAATTTTTATTTTTGCCTAAGCAAAACGCTTTGGAAGCCGCTGTTATTGACGGAATTAAAATAATTCCAATTTCTTGCCTTGAAGAATTAATAAATTCTTTGGAAGAAAGAATAGTAATTAAACCTCAACCTGTTACTGAATTTTTATCGGGTAAAAACAAATTTTTAACGGATATTTCAGAAATTAAAGGGCAAGAAAACGCAAAAAGAGCTTTAACTGTGGCGGCGGCCGGCGGTCATCATCTTTTAATGAGTGGACCGCCCGGAGCCGGAAAAACAATGATGGCTCAAGCGATAGTTTCAATACTTCCTCCTCCTTCTTTGGAAGAAGCGATTGAGGTTACTCAAATTTATAGCGCTGCCGGTTTATTAAAAGAAAATAGATTTTTAAATTTTCGTCCTTTTCGCTGTCCTCATCATAGCGCTTCTTCTATTTCTGTTGTTGGGGGAGGCACGGACCCAAAACCCGGAGAAATAAGTTTATCTCATAGAGGAGTTTTATTTCTTGATGAAGCGCCGGAATTTAGAAGAGATTTATTGGAGTCTTTGCGTCAACCATTAGAAAATGGAAGAATTTGTATTTCTCGCGTTAAAAATACATTAATTTTTCCGGCTAAATTTTCTTTGGTTATGGCAATGAATCCTTGTCCTTGCGGTTATTTTGGCGATAGTGAAAAAGAATGTCGGTGTAGCGCCAATGAAATTTTTCGTTATCAGAAAAAACTTTCCGGTCCCTTGCTTGATAGAATTGATATTCAGATTGAAGTTCCTCGCGTTAAGATTGAAGATTTAAGAAATAAAAATCGCGACGAAAATTTAACTCAAAAAATTAGAGAAAAAGTTGAAAAAGCTAGAAAAATTCAAAAAGAACGGTTTTCTAAAATTAAGCCCAAAATTTATCTCAATTCAGAGTTAAGTTCAAAACAAGCGGATGAATTTCTTGATTATGACAAAGAGGCGGGTATTTTTTTAAAAAATATTATTGAAAAAGCTTTTATTTCAGCTCGGGGGTATTACCGAATTTTAAAAATTGCCAGAACAATTGCCGATTTGGAAGAATCGGAAAAAATTTCCAGTTCTCATTTAGCCGAGGCTTTTCAATATCGGATTAGAGAAAGGGAATAAATTTTTTTAAATCTTTACTTTATAAGGAAAAATCTGTATAATTTAAGTTAATGAAACAAATAAAAGCTACAATTGGTGTTTTTATTTTTGTTGTAGCGCTTTTAATATTTTTTTTAAATTTTAAAACTTTTTCTCCAAATAAAAACTTAATTCCCGAGTCTTTAGATAATTCAAAAATTGATTTTAACGAAGAAATTAGTTTAAAACAAGAATTTGGAAGTCCTTTTCAATGGATAGAAGATAGTCAAAAAACATCTTTATCCGCAATTAATGAATTTTCTAAAATTAAAACCGAAAATTCGCCATTTCAAAAAATAATTGAAGAAATACCATCTTTAACCATAAGCGAATTGAATTTATTAAGTTTTAATAAAACAAAATTAGTTGAAGAAACAAAAGAACTTGAAAATTATTGGGCTCAAATTTTGGAAATTTGGAACAAGGGATTTGGCGAAGAAAAATTTGAATTAATCAAAAAAAATGAACAAGGCAGAGTGTTATCTTTAGAGGAGCTTATTTTAGAGGCTGAAAATAAAGGAATTTCAGAGGAATTGAAAATTTCTTTTGCGGCTTGGCAAGAGCTTGGTAAAAAAACACTGAAAGACTTAGAAAATGTTTCTATAAATGACGAATTGTCTTCTGCTCATCAAGCACTAATTTCTTGGTTTAAATATCATTCCGAGATTGCGGGAAAATTCAGTAAGGAAAATTTATCTTCTGAAGAAATAAAAACTTTATCTTCTCAATATATTGAAAAGGCAAAAACCGAACCGCTTAAATTTCAACAAGCATTATCTTTACCGGAAAAATCTTTAACTTCGTTTTTTATTAAAATAGCGCAAGCTCAAGCAGAGAATGTTTTTTATCATTTTGGCGGATTGATTTCAAGTTATGCCGATTTTTGCACTAATGGTTTTGCTATTGTCGTTTCCGCGCCTAAGGGAGGATTGCTTTGGATTTATTATCCGGCTTATATTGCTAATCCTTATCTTTATAAAATATTGGCTCCGAGTTATTATGTTTTGGGTCGGGCGATGTGGGGTCCCGGAATTTGCAATAAAGGACCTTATAATTATGGAATAGGCGCTGCTCAGATTTTGTTTTTTGGTTCTTCGGGAACACCCCTTTAAAAACTGTTTCAAAAACTATTTTTATTTTATATAATTAATAATAATGAAAAAAGAAAAAATAGCCGCTATGATTTTAATTATTTTTGCCGGAATCGCTGGCTCTTATTTTATTATTAAAAATTCAATGCCTCAAGTTAACGAATTTGGCAATAAATTAATTTCCGAAGAGAATAAATTATCAATAAAAAACCCTATTCAATGGGTAGAAGAAGGTATTTCAAATATAATGAATTTTATGAACGAAACAGAACAAATTGCTCAAGCGGAAGAAAATTTAACCCAATCATTTAGTCAAATACTTTCTGAGCAAATTAAACTTAAAAATCAAAACGGATTGACTCAAAAAGATGGCGAAGTAGCTATTTCAGCGCCAAACGAAGAAATGCTTTCTCAAGAGCTTTTAGAAGAATTAATGTCTAATAATTTATCCGATGAAAATACAGAACTTTATCATCCAATGATAAATGAAAATAAATTTAAAATTTCTCAAAACGTTTCAGCGGAGAATCAAGTTCAATATTTAAAAAACCTTGAAAATATTAGTCAAAAAAAACTTGAGGGATTTAATAAAACAGACGTGGAAATTTTAAATACCATAGCGGAAACCGGAAATTCTTCCTCGGCCCGAGAATTGGCAAATCTTTATGAAGAGATGGCAAATGATTATTATACCGTAACTATTCCGGTAAATTGGGTTGATTTTCATAAGGCGCTTCTTTCTCATTTTTATTCCGCGAGTTTTGCTTGGAGAGCAATTGCTAATTTTGAAGAAGACCCTTTAAAAGCTTATTTGGCAACTCAAGCTCTTTCCGCTTTAGAAGAATCATCTTTTGGAATTCAAGTTTTAATGTCAAATGGAATATTGGAAAATAATTTAAATTTTTAATAAATTATGTTTAAAAAATTAGTTTTAATAATTATTATTCAGTCATTAGTTTTATCTCCTTTATTATTTATGCCTGAAAAAGCCGAAGCTCAAGAAAATTTAGGTGAAATAATTGCTAATTGGATGTCTAATTTAGGTATATTTACAGGCGTTACTCAAAGCGCCGCCAGCGCCGCGGATGCTCAACGTTCAATAACGGTTCCGATATTTGATGTGGTTGGATATTCTCAGCTTAGAGCGGTGGAAACAGCTAAGGCAGGAAAAGAAACAAAAGACAATATAGTTCAAGAATTATTCAGTATATTTTTAGAATCTTTACGAAGAAAAATTTTAGATACAGTGGTTAATGATATTATTAAATGGGTAAATGGCGGCGAAAATGGTAAACCTCAATTTATTAGTAATTGGGGAGAATTTTTAAAAGACGCGGCTAATGAAGCAATTAGCGAAGTAGTTCTTCAAACAGACGCGGCTTTTCTTTGTTCGCCTTTTAAGGCTCAAATTCAATTTTCCCTTTTACCCGTGCCTGAATTTTCCCAATTTTCTAATAGATTGGGATGCACTTTAGACGATGTAGTTGATAATATTGAAAATTTTTATGAAGATTTTGAAAACGGCGGTTGGATTGCTTATAACGAATCTTGGCAACCCCAAAATAATTATTATGGTCAGTTATTGATGATTAATGATGAAATGAATTATCAGGTGGTAAAAAGACAGCAAGCGGTTCAGAATGAAGCTTTAGCTGGCGGAGGATTTTTATCGGTTAAAAGATGTAAAGGTGGCGGATATAGCTTTTCTCAATTAGATGCTATGGAATATTTTTCTCCGGGCTCCTCCGGAAGTTATGTAAAGGATTCAAATGGAAATTATTGTCTTCCGGAAGATATGGAAGACATTACTCCGGGAACGGTTGTGGGCGAGATGGCTTCTAAAGCAATAGGTGCTGATATTGATTATATTTTAAGCGCTAAAGAGCTTGAACAATATGTTGCCGCTATTACTAACGCGCTTATTAATCGCGTGGTTAAAGAGGGTGTTCAATGGGTTCAAGAAATTTCCCAAGAAGAAAAAGAAGAACAAGAAAAAGACATTAGCGTTTATACTAAACCTTACGAAGACGGTTTAACTGAAATTCAAACGCAAGAAAAAGAAAGAATTATTGATGAATATGAAAAGGTGCTTAATGATCGCAACGCGGTTTTAGAATATAAAGAAGATTCGTTTTCTGTTTCAGAACAAATTTTAGCTATTTTTGAAGGACTTAAAAATAGCAGATGCGCTTTTTCCGCTATTCAAGAAAATATTGATAGCGCTAAAACCGAAATTGATAGATTAGAAACAGAAATAGAAAATATTAAAATTTTAATTGATGAGATTGAATCTTTAAAAAATGAAGCTGAAGAAACTTCTTCTGACTATCGCTTACAAGAAATGGATACTTTAAATAATAATTATATTAAATTTCTCAATAAATATGATGATTTTATAATTCAGATTTATTCCAAGGAAGACCAAGAAGCCGCAGAAGAAGAAGCTCAAAATAAAAAAGAAGAGTTATTAAATATTCAAGAATTATTTAGCGCTTGTATTTAAAATAAATGAATTTTTTAAAATTTAGAAAATTTAAAAAATGGAAAGCTATTTTATTTATTTTGGTGGCGGTTGTTTTTTTCGGAATTGAAAGTTTAAAAATTACTTACGCTCAAAATGGTTTTATTGAAAGCATTGCGACTAAAGCGATTGGTTGGGTGGCTGGGGCTATGGGTTATATTGCCGGTTATATTGCCGGAGCTGTTTTTTATATTGGGGGACTTCTTATTAATTTCGCTTTAGATTTTAATAACGCGATTTTAGGAGACGGCTCTATTGTTCATGTTGGTTGGCCTATTGTTCTTAGTTTTGCCAATTTGGGATTTGTTTTGGCGATTATTATTATTGCTTTTGCCACTATTTTTCGCGTACAAAGTTACGCGATGAAACAAATTTTATGGAAATTGGTTGTGGCGGCGCTTTTGGTGAATTTTAGCTTGGTAATTGCCGGCGCTTTTATAAATATTGCCGATATGGCTACGGAAATTTTTATCAGCAAATCAATGCCTGAAGGAAAAACCGATTTTTCCGAAACTTTAGGAGGGTTGTTTAAGGCTCAACAATATTTAAAAGCCGATGAAATAGCGGTTGCCAATAATACGCTTGAAGGATTAAAAGAATTTGGCGGCGCGCTTTTAGGTTTTATAGCTCAAAATTTTTTTACTGCCGCGTTTACTTTTTTAGGGGCTTTAACTCTTTTAGCAATAGCGATAATGTTAATTATTCGTTATATTACTTTGGCAATTCTTTTAATTTTGTCGCCTTTGGCTTGGCTTTTATGGATATTTCCATCCACTCAAAACTTATGGCAAAAATGGTGGAGTAATTTTTTCCGTTGGACTTTTTTTGCTCCGGCGGTTTCATTTTTTCTTTATTTGACTGTTATATCAATAAAAAATTATTCAGAATACGTTGATGTATTAATATTTAAAGGAGGAGTTGACGCCGGTAGTCAAATGTCGCCTGTTTTAAACGCGAGCATAATTGGAAATTTGGTATTGGTAATAGGTTTATTAATAGGAGGATTAATTACGGCTAATTCTTTAGGTATAGCTTTTGCCAATACAAGTTATGGTTGGGCTAAAGGCGTTGGTAAAACTTTTAGCGGTTGGGTTGGAAGAAAAGGAGTTGCGTTTGGCACCAGACCTCTTCGCGGTGAATGGGGTAGAAATATTACTGAAGGAATGCAAAAAACCGGTTTAGAAACAGGTCGTGTTGGACGATTTATGACTTCGCCAATAAGGCAATTAGGAACAGTTATTAGTGGCGCGGGAGTAAGACAAGGAGAAAGCTTGGTTAAAGATGCTGAAGGAAGATTAAATAAACGCTTTGTTACGGATAAAAGTTTGGCAGACTCTTTTTCAACATTAAGCAGGGAAGAACAAGTCGCCGCCGTTAAAAGGCTTACTAAAAATAAGACAACAAATTTAATGGATGAACGAGATTTAAATTATTTTATTGGGAAAAAAGACACAAAAAAAATATTTGAAAGATTTGGAGCTGGAAATGTTTATGATGATTTTGAAAAATCAGCGGGTCGCAATACTAAAATGGTAAATAGTAAATCGTCTCAAGAAAAAGAATCGGCGGCAAAAGAATTTTTTAGAGGATTTAGTCAAAAAGATTTTAGCGCGATTAGAAAGAATTCTTTATTATCAGATGAAGATAAAGAAATTAGAATAAAAGCAATACTTGAAACTCAGCCCGGAGGTATAAGAAAAGTAATGCCTAATTTTTCAGGCAAAGATTTTGATAAATTCTTAAATACGATGAAAGAAGCATTACCGGAAGAATTAAAAATTTCAATTACTACCGGTCTTGTGGATAATAATAATAAACCAATTATGAAAGAAAAAACAGTTTCCCGAAGAGATGCGACCAAAGACGATATTTTGTCATATTTTAAAGAAAGCAACGCGGAAGTTTATAAGGTTTTATCTAAAAGCTTTAATGATCGCTTAATGGGTTTTGAGGAATTTAGTTCTTCAGATTTCAGTTCTTCAAAAGAATCGTAATTTAAAATTTTAAAAATATGTTAAAAATTTCAAGACAACAAGTATTAAATAGATGGGATACGCTTTCAAATAAATTTAAAGAAGCGTTATTTTCTGAATATAATTATGATTTTTTATTGCAAATTTGCGAAAAGCAACATTTAACAGAAGATAAAATCCGAAAAATAGCTATTTTAGTCGGGGACGTAATTTTCGGTTTTCTTCATCCGGAAGATTTAGCTAAAGAAATTAAAAACGAACTTAATATTAATCAAGAGATAGCCAGTTCAATTGCTGAAGAAATTGATAAAAAAATTTTTTTATCCATAAGAGATGAATTAGAAAAGGTTTATCAACCTCCAGTGAAAGAAACTGTTTTAGATTTAAGAAATAAAGTTGCCGGTCAATCGGAATTGAATAAAAATTCAATTGGCGATTTAAAAATTATTGAAGAAACTGAAAAAAAGGTTGAATCTTCAGAAAATAAACCAATAGAAAAACCGATTATATCTAAAGAAAAATTGCAACCGGAATCAAAAATTTCGGAAAAACAACCGCAAAAACCGATATCTATTTCTCAGAAAACTTCTTTAATAACAGATAAGATTTCACCGCTTGATTCTGAGTCTGCGATAACTCCTTCGGAAATTTTTGGAGGAGCAAAGCCGGTTTCTATTGGGGAAATTAAATCTGTTAAACCGGAAGCTTCTGAAGACGCGCCTTTAATTATTCAAAAAGAAACGAAATTTAAACCTATTTCCGAAAGTAAAAAATCTTTAGGCGGACTATTTAATTTTTTAATAAAAGGCAAAGAAAAAGAAGAAAAACAAGCCCCTGTAAAAGCCAAAATTGAAATAGGAGGATTTAAAAAAGAAGAACAAAAAATAGGGACTACCCCCAAATTATTAGAAAAATCCATTGAAGAAAAAAAAGAACCTCTTAAGGTTAATTTTTCGTTTGGGTTTGAAAAAGAAAAAATAAAACAAGTTCCACAAAAAAATTCCTTTATTAAGTTTATATCTAATAAAATTAAAAAACCAAAAGAAGAACAATTATTTAATAAAAGTAAATCCATATCTTTGCCCTTAAATCAATCAATTGATAAAAAAGAGCAAACTTCGCAAGGTTTTAAACCATTAATAAATACGGAAATTAAATCTTTAAATCAAACAAAAAAAGATGAATTTAAGCCTTTTGTTTCAATCCCTAAAAAAGAAACGTCGTCCGCGTCTAAACAGCAGGTAAATTATTCAGAAGAACAAATATTAAATAAAACTGAAAAACTTAAAGAAAATTCTTTAATAAATTCCACTGGAAAGTCTTTTGTAAAAATAAAAAAAGACGAGAACAAACCCAAAATAATGGATTTTTCAACGGAAATTGGAAAAGATAAAGATAAATCATTAACAAAAAATCCTTTAATCAATTTTAAAAAAGACAATAATGATAAAATATCTATGGTAGATAAGATTGAATCGGATAAAATAAAATTCGTTAATTATGCCGATATGGGAGAAAAAAATAAGTCTCTTGAAAAATCTCAACAACAAAAAGAAATAAAATTGCCCATTGAAAAGCCTTTAAATGAATTAGTAAAAAAACCATCAATAAATTTAATTCCCAAAAAACAAGGAATAATTTCTAAATTTTTTTCTAAATTTAAAAAAGAAAAATCTTTACAAAACAAAGCTCAAATTAAACCCGAAGCGTCTGTGGCAATAGAAACAAAATCGTCCGCAAATCCTTTAACGGAATTTAAAAAACAAAAAAACAAACCGTTTACAATAAACGAATCTGAATTATTTGAGACAAACAGGCCGGGAATTTCAAATTTATATAATTCTTATAAAGAAAAAGATGAAAAAAATGAAATAAAACCAAATGAATTTCAAAAAAAGACAGAAACCGTTTTGCCCGAAAAAAAAGAAGAAAAAAAGGAAAAGGATAACGAAGAGCTAATTGATTTAAAAAAATTTGGTTAATTTAATTAATATGCAATTTCAAGTACCTCAATTTATTGAAGTTGAAAATAAAATTATTGGTCCGTTGACTATGAAGCAATTTATTTATCTTGCCGCGGCGGGAGCTTTTAGTTTTATTTTTTATTTTATTTTAGAAGTTTGGCTTTGGTTTATTTTAACCGCGATAATAGGAGGAGTCGCGGTGTCTTTAGCTTTTATTAAATATAATGGCCAACCTTTACCCAAAATAATTATGGCGGCTTTTGGTTTTTTTTGGAAACCGAAATTTTTTCTTTGGCAAAGATTAGAAGAAAAAAGAACTGTTTCCGTGGAACAAGAAAGAAAAATTCTTGGAAAATTTTTTGCCGAAACTCCGTCGGTTAAAAAACTTTGGCAAGATTTAATGACGACAAAAAACCCGATTCCTAAAAGGGAAAGAGGATTGGGAGTTCCGTTTTTGGGAAAACAAGCAAAAGAAAGATTTCAATTATTTAGAAAAGCGACTGGCGAACGCGAGATTGCCAGAAGAGTTGATTATAGATAAAAAGTATAAAAATTCAATTTTAAATTGTGAATTTAAAATTTTACATTGTATAATATATTTATGCCTAAAGAAGCTCAATCAACCCAACAATTTGTTGAAGTGGAAGAAATAAAAGATGACGTGGTAATTTTAAAAAACGGTTCTTTGCGTCGGCTACTTATGGTTTCCGGAATTAACTTTGAATTAAAATCAAAAGAAGAGCAGGATATTATCACTTATTCTTATCAAAATTTTTTAAACACTTTAGATTTTTCAGTTCAAATTATCATTCATTCCAGAAAGTTAAATATTGAGAATTATCTTGTTAAATTAGCTGACAGGCAAGGGGTTGAAAATAATGAATTGTTAAAAAACCAAATTTCTGAGTATATAGAATTTATCAGGTCTTTTGTGGAATTAAACGCGGTAATGGCAAAAACTTTTTTTGTTGTTGTTCCTTACGACGCAATGTCAATATCTTCAGGAGGAAAAAAACTGCTTGGTATTTTCGGTTTTGGAAAAAATAAAACAAAATCGTCTTTAGACCAAACACTTAATCAAAAAATAGTTCAGTTAAACCAAAGAACAGAACAAGTAATTAGCGGATTAAGCCAAATAGGATTACGAGCCGTGGCATTAGAAGGAGAGGAATTAGTTGAATTATTTTATAATCTTTACAATCCGGAATCAAAGGAGAAAAAATAATTTATTAACGCATTAATTATATAATTTATTATGAATGAAAATATAAAAACGCCTCAAGTTTATAAATCCGGAGAAAAAAATATCCGAGATGTAATTGCGCCGGCAGGTATGGAAGTAAATCCCGGTTATTTAAGACTCGGAAATAAATTTGTTAAAACGATTTTTATTTTTACTTATCCGCGTTATTTAGCTAGCGGATGGTTTAATCCAATTATAAATTTGCCCGAATTAATGGATGTTTCTATTTTTGTTCATCCGATTGACACCGCAATGGCTTTAAGAAATCTTCGTAAAAAGACTGCTCAAATTGAAGCTCAACTTATTGACCGTCAAGAAAAGGGACTGGTAAGAGATCCTGTTTTAGAGACCGGATTTCAAGATATTGAAACGCTTAGAGACCAACTTCAACAAGCTCAACAAAGAATGTTTAATATCGGAGTTTATATAACTATTTACGCTGATACATTAGAAAAACTTGAAAAACTGGAAGAAAGATTAAATTCTTTATTTGAAGCTCAATTAACTTATGCTAAACCGGCGCTTTTTCAGCAGTTAGAAGGTTTTACTTCAACCTTGCCTTTAAATTCAGATAAAATTTTAATAAATGCTCCTCTTAATTCCGGTCCGGCTTCTTCATTATTTCCTTTTGTTTCCGTGGATTTAACCTCGGATGAAGGAATTCTTTACGGTATTAATCGTCATAATAATACTTTGGTTATTTTTGACCGTTTTTCTCTTGAAAATGCCAATTCTGTTCTTTTTGCAAAATCCGGAGCAGGAAAATCATACGCTTGTAAATTAGAAATAATTCGTTCTTTAATGATGGGAGTTGATGTTTTAGTTATTGATCCGGAAAATGAATATGAAAAATTAGCAGAATCGGTTGGTGGAAGTTTTTTCAAAATATCTTTAACTTCAGAAACTCAAATAAATCCATTTGACATTCCCATTGTGCCTAAAGGCGAATCCGCGGCAGATATTTTGAAATCGCATATTCTTAATCTTGCCGGACTTGTTAAATTAATGTTGGGAAAAATTACCCCTGAAGAAGAAGCAATTTTAGATAAAGCTTTAACAGTAACTTATGAGTCTCGCGATATTACTCCTGACAAAAGCGATTTTTCAGATATTAAACCTCCTCTTTTGGAAGATTTTCAAGTTGTTCTTGAAAGTATGGAGGGAGGAGGCGGTTTAGCTAAAAGACTTGAAAGATTTACAAGGGGAAGCTATGCGGGCTTTACCAATAAACAAACAAATATTGATATAAAAAACCGTTTAATAGTTTTTTCAGTTAGAGATTTAGAGGAAGAATTAAGACCGATTGCTATTTATATTATTTTGAATTTTATTTGGAATTTAATAAGGGCTGATTTTAAAAAACGAATTATGATAATTGATGAAGCTTGGTGGTTAATGAAATATCCAGACAGCGCGTCTTTTCTTTTTTCTTTGGCAAAACGTTGTCGGAAATATTTTTTAGGATTAACAACTATTACTCAAAATGTTGAAGATTTTTTGGAATCGCCTTATGGTAGACCAATAATTACAAATTCAGCTCTTCAACTTCTTTTAAAACAAGCGCCGGCGAATATTGATGTCGTGGCAAAAACTTTTAATCTTTCAGAAGCGGAAAAACAGTTATTACTTGAAGCTAATGTGGGGGAAGGAGTTTTCTTTGCTGGCTTAAAACATGCCGCTATTCAAATTATTGCTTCTTATTTTGAGAATAAAATAATTACCACTAAACCCGAAGAAATATTGGGAATGGATGAATAAGAATTAATGGATAAGTTTTAATCTTTTAAAATTAATTTATTATGGAAAATACAGAGAAAAAAATTTCATTGCCGGAAACAATTCTTTTATTGTTATATATCGTGCCTCTTGACGGTGTTGGAGTAATTCTTCTTTTAATTGGATTAGACGATTTTTTCATTCTTGATGCTTTAACCTTTCCAGTTACTCAATTTTATTTTAGAATAAAAGGAGTAAAATCAACATATGATTTAATTGCCGGTATATTGGAATTAATCCCTTATATTGGCGCTCTTCCCATAAAAACCACGGGTGTTTTAATAACAATTTGGATGGCTAATCACCCAAAAACAACAGAATCAGTCGGTAGTATATCAAATATTATAAAAAGTAGTTCTGGAGCCGTTGTTAAATAAAAAATGATAAAACAAAATTATAAAATTTTTATTACGATAATATTCTTAATGTTTTTTGCGTTTTTAAATGTTAATGCTCAAAGTTTTTCTCCTCAATTTTTAATTTCTTGGCAGGCGCAAAATTATGCCCCGACCTGGTATCAAGGCAAAATTTTCCCCGTGAGAGGAACTCCTGTTGAGGTTAATTTTGAAATAGTTAATAATGGTAAATTAGTTGACCTTTCAGACGTTAAAATTCTTTGGTATATTAACGATGAATTGGCAAAAAATGAAAAAGACGGTTTGGGAATTAAAACTTTAAAATTTAATGTTTCTGATTATGGCGGAGGCGAAGTTGAAATAAGAATAGTTTTACCTGATTATTTAGAGGGTGAATTATTAGATAAAATAATTAAAATTCCAATAGTAATGCCCGAATTGGTAATAAATTCTCCTTATCCTGATAATAAAGTTGAAATTGGAGAATCATTTTTTCAAGCAATTCCGTTTTTTTTCAACATTGAATTTATTGATATTCTTTCTATAGATTGGACTGCCAATAATCAAAAATCAATCGGTTTAGCGGAAAACCCTTATTTACTTAACTTAAATATTAGTTCAGAAACCCCTAAAAATACCGAAATAAATATTTCAGCTTTGGTAAAAAGTATTTTAAATAATTTAGAATTTGCCAATAAAAGCATTAAGTTAAACGTGAAATAAAATTTATTATGATTAATAAAATAAATATTAAAAAAGATATTATTGGATTATTTGTTTTCTTTTTCCTTTTTTCTTTTCTTTTTTTTAATGTTCAAATTTCTTTTGCGGCTGATGAAAATTCAGTAATTAGCGTTAGTTGCGCCAAATATAATTATCCTTGGTGTAAAGAAATTAATGAGGGATTTGGCGCTTTGGTAAATAATTTTTATACTATTTCTTTGGGATTAGTTGGGGCTTCAGCTTTGGGAGTTTTAATTTATGGAGCGATTTTATGGACGCTTTCCGGAGCCGTAACCTCAAAACAGGACGCCTTACAATGGATTTGGGGCGCTGTTTGGGGATTAATTCTTTTAATGGGAGCGTATTTAATTCTTAATACTATAAATCCTGATTTGATTGATTTAAAAGAACCGGAAATAAAACAAGCGACATTATCGGAAATAAAATTTTCAGGATGGAAACCAAAAGAAGAAACAACAAATACAATAAGATATAATTTTGATGCTAAAGGCGAACAATATAATACTCGAGAAAAATGCGAAGCAATAGGTAAAAGAATGTGTGGCGATAATTTTATAGGGGCTATTTTTAATGAAAAGACGCTTTGTACGGTAGTTTGTAAAAAAGAAAAACAAGCAAGCTCTACGGAAAATGAAGAAGAAAAACCTATGCAATCATTAGAAGTTTGGGAGGGCAAAATTACGTGTAATGGAACAGGAGGGCTTGCCACTAATGATTGCAGTGGTTTTAGTCAAGAAAATTGTAATGTTAATTGTCAGGCCGAAATAAAAGATAAATGCGTTAATGGCGGGATAATAAGCTCTTCGTGTAGGATGGTGGAAAATTAATTATTTTTTTAGAAAATGAAAAAAACCGTAATCATAATTATCATTGTTTTAGGCGTTCTTGCCATGGGATCGGGTATTTATTTTGCCTGGAGAAAAACCTCTTCAATTTTAACTCCGCCCTTGGGGTCTTCAATAGAAGGAGGCTCTTTTTCTGTAATTGAAACAGATATTCCGGAAAATTTAGCTTTAAAAATGAAAATTCTCAATGATCAACCAGCTTTAAATTATTTGGTTTTTCAGGATTCTGAAAATGGCGAATCAATCTTTTATCTTAATAATGAAGGAATGATTTTAAAAACTGAAGAAGATAAAGACGATGAGATTATAGTTCAAGAACCGATTGAAAATATTCAATCAATAAAAGCTTCAGCCGATGGCAAGAGAATGATTATTAAATCCGGAGATTTATCTTATCCTAATTTTGTGATTTTTAACGTTGAAGAAAGAATTTTTGAAGTTTTACCTGAAAATATTACATCTGTTGATTTTTCTCCGGACGCTGAAAGCGTGGCTTATTTGAAAATTAACGGAGAGAAAAGCGATTTAATCATAAAAAATCTTATTAATACAAAACAAAAAGATATTAATATAATTTCAATTTATCAAAAAGATTTTAATCTTGATTGGATTTCATCTTCAAAAATAGTTTTAAGTCCTAAATTTTCAGCTTTTAATTTATCTTCAAATTGGATAGTTGATATTTCTAAAAAAACCATTAATCTTTGGGGAGAAGAAGCTTATGGTTTAATAACTAAATGGGCTCAAAATGGAGAAATAGGATTGCGTTTTTCTTCGCGCTTAAAAGGAAGAGAAGCATTTTTAAATTTAATAAACATAGATGGTCAAATTCGGGCAAATATTAGTTTTCTTACTTTGCCGCAAAAATGTTTTATTGCCGACCCTAAAATTTATTGCGCTATTCCAAATTCTATACCGTCAAAAACGGTTTTACCTGATGATTATTTTAAGAAAGCGTTTTATTCCATAGATTCTTTTTATCAGATTGATGTTAATGAAAATTCACTTTTGGAGATTTTTACCGAAACAGACCCCGCTATTGACGCGATAAACTTAAATTTAGTTGGAGATAAACTCTATTTTATTAATAGGTACGATAATGGTATTTATAGTTTGGAACTATAAGTAAAATTTTATATTGTGAAACGCTTTTTTCAAAAAATATCTCTTTACGCAAGGCTTCCGGAAATGCGATTGTTCTGGTTTTTTTTGCCATTTTTAGTTATTTTGTTGGCAATTAATATTTTTTATCTTCCTCAGATTTGGGTTTTTATCAGTTTAATTATTTTTTTGGTTTTAGGCGCTATAATTTTAGTAAACAATCTCCGTTTTGCTCATTCAAATATGGAAATAAAAATTGAACGCAATCAATTAAAAAGCATTATTTTTAATCTCAGCGATGGAGTTATTGCTTACGACCCTAATTTTAAAATTCTTATTTTTAATCGGGCGGCTGAAGAGATTTTTAATCTTAAATCAGAAAAAATTATAAATAATTATTTTAGTCCGGAAAAAGCTCAGGAAACAAGCTTAAAATTGCTTACTCAGGTTATTTTTCCTTCTTTAGCTCCCGTTGTTGTGCGTCAATCAAGTCCTGGAATTTACCCTCAAATAATTGATTTGTCTTTTGATGAACCTGGAATTGAACTTCGCGTTTCTACTGATAAAATTTTTGATTCTCATGGTCAGCTTTTAGGTTTTGTAAAAATTATTCATGATAGAACCCGAGAAGTTGAACTTTTGCGTTCAAAAACGGAATTTATAGGCGTGGCTTCTCATCAATTAAGAACGCCTTTAACCGGTCTTCATTGGGCATTAGAGTCTTTAAATAAACAAAGTCTTGAAGATAGCTCTAAAGATTTGGTTGATATGGCATTAAGCGCTTCAAGCAAACTTTTGAAAACTGTTAATGATTTACTTGATGTTTCAAAAATTGAAGAAGGAAAATTCGGTTACAAATTTGAGAATATTGATATTATAAAATTTATTGAAGATATTATTGAAAGCATAAAGGATTTTGCCAGACAATTTGGAGTTAAAATTTATTTTCAAAAACCGGAAGAGCAACAAATAATTGTTTCAATTGATTCTCAAAAATTATCAATGGTTTTTTCCAATTTACTTGATAATGCCATAAAATATAATGTTCAAAATGGTCAAATAATTATATCTTTAGAAAAAACCAAAGAACAACCCTATATACAGATTAGTATTAAAGATACCGGAGTTGGTATTCCTCCAGATCAATTTGATAAATTATTTACTAAATTTTTCCGAGCTGAAAATGTTGAAAGAATTTCTACCGAAGGAACGGGCTTAGGGCTTTATATTGCTAAAAATATTATTAAACGTCATGGTGGAGAAATTTGGGTAGAATCAGAGCTTAATCGGGGCAGTGTTTTTTATTTTACCTTACCTCTTGATCCGAATTTAATTCCAGCAAAAGAAATAACTTATGGAGAAATATAAATCATGTAGCATGTAGTATGGAACATGGGAAGCGGGATTGACTTTTTAAGTTTTTTGTAATATTATTTAAATTATTAAAATGGATTATTATGAAATTTGAGCGATTTAACAATAATATTGAAAAGGAGGAAGCTATTGAAGAAATGGTTATTGAAGGAGTTGAAGAGGAATTAAAAGAATTGGAAAACATTAAAGAAAGGAGATTAAAAATGGGCTTTTTAAAAAATAAATTAAAAAGAGGAATAATCGGTATTTCCGTGGTTTTGGCTTCAATGTTTGCCACCGAAGCTTTGGCGGGCGATTCAAGCGATTTTGACTGCGTTAGACGTAATGCGGATGATATGTTTAAAGAGTTAAAAATTGAGGAAGAAAAAATGGAGCAAAGAAAACCGTTTGGGGAGTTGTTGCGGGAACAAAAATCCCAACAAGTAGGAGAGGATGAAAAATTTCAAACTCCTAAAAGGCCTTATAAGATTGAGGATTTATTTGAAGAATTTAAACAAATAGAAGAAAAAAAATCGTTCTCGGTAGAGGAATTTCAGGAAAACGCGAAACAACAATCGGAGAATTTGGGAAAAAATATGAAAAAACAACAAGAGGATTTTCAGAAAAATATGGAAAAACAAAGAGAAGATTTTCCGGTTGATAAAAGTATTAAAGATTTTAAGATTGATGTCCGTAAAGAAAACGGCAAAATCAGGATTTATACAGAAGGGCGAATGCGGGGTTATACAGGAAATGAACTTTTAACCGAAGACGCTGGGAAAAAACTGTTTCAGCAAGGCGCTAGTTTTTTGACGAGGACAAGAATAAAGAATGTGAGCAGAAATTTATCGTTGCAATTGGCTGGTTATGAGGAGTTAAAAAATAAGGGCGAGGACGAAAAGGCGGAAATTTTACTTAAACATATTCATAAATCGGTTAAAATGTACGATAAAGCTTTTGGGGAAGGCATAATTGATCACTCAAAAATACCGGAATTAGAATAATTTTATGCAACAAAAACTTCAAGAAATAATAAATAAGTCATCACTCATTGATTCGCAGAAATCCAAATGGAAAGTTTTTTTGAGTTTTGTCGGGCCTGAAGTAACCCAAAGCATATTGGATATTCTTGAATCTAATCCTGAAGAATTAAATTTTCTTACCAAGAATCTTGAGGGTAAGATTAATGCTATTGATAATCCCGACCGCGCGAAATGGAACGATATTCTTAAAGAAGAAAAAAGACATCTACGAGATATGGAATAGCTGATAATTTCAATTTTTTAAAGCCGTAAAGCAATTTACAGTTTTTTTATTGCTTTAATTGATATTTGCTTTTCTAAAATAATATTATTGCAAAATAAAAATTCAATTAAATAATAAGCGAAATTCTTAAAATTATGGTAAAATAAAGATAGTCGTTAATAATTTAATAGACTATTTATTATGCCTGAACTTCCCGAAGTCCAAACAATCGTAGATGATTTAAATAAAAAAATTATTGGTTGTAAAATAACCAAGGTTTGGTTTGACGTCCCAAAACTTATTAAAAAACCCAATCCTAAGGATTTTGAAAAACAAATTAAGGACTTAAAAATTTCTATTGTTAAACGTCGGGGTAAAAATATTTTAATTTATTTAAAATTGCCAAAAGAAAAAAAACCTTCAAAATTACTTCTTATTCATCAAAAAATGACCGGGCATTTGCTTATTGGTAAATGGAATGTTCAAAACGAAGTTAAAAGCTTAATAGAAGGGGAATTAAGCGAGAAAGTAAATAATTATATTCATCTCATTTTATATTTGGATAATGGTCAACAAATAGCTCTTTCAGATTTGCGGAAATTCGCAAAAATTTTATTTGGAACAAAAGAAGAGATTGAATCCTTGCCTGATTTAATGCAAATTGGGCCGGAACCGCTTGAAAGAAAATTTATGTTTAGCGATTTTGTTAATTTAATGTCTTTGCAAAAAAGAAAAATAAAACAAGTTTTAATGGATTTTAAAGTTATTTCCGGAATTGGAAATATTTATTCCGATGAAATTTTATATCAAGCAAAAATTCATCCTTTTAAACCCGCAAATAAATTAACGGAAAAAGAATTAAACGAAGTTTTTTTAGCTATAAAAAATATTTTGGGAAAAGCGGTAAGAATGAGAGGCACTTCTATTAGTGATTTTCGAGGCACCGATGGAAAGCCTGGCAATTACGCTCGCGCGCTTTTAGTTTATCAAAAAGAGGATAAACCCTGTAAACGTTGTCAAACATTGATTAAAAGGGTTAAAGTAGGAGGAAGGTCGGCTCATTATTGTCCAAAGTGTCAAAAACTATAAAGGCGGGAAAAATTTTATACCTTAATTAACGCAAATTTTTATATATTTGAATGTAGTAAATAAAAAATGTTTAAATTTAAGTTTTTATGATAATCGTTTTATATGGGCCGAATTCTTATCTCCGGCAAAAAAAATTAAATAAAGTAGTTGAAGAATATAAAAAAAAATATTCCGGTCTTTCTTATGATTATTTTGATTTAAATAAATCGGGAGAATTTCTTAAATTAAAAGAATTTAGCGGTCAATCTTTGCTTTTTGATAATAAAAAAATGGCAATTTTAAAAAATCTTTATGAAATTGACTTAAAAGAAGCAAAGGATTTTTTAAAAACATATATGAATTCAAAAGATTTTACGATTTTAATTTCTGAAGACAAGGCCTTACCTTTAGAATTTGCTTTTTTAAAGAAAAAAGCTTTTTCTATTGAAAAATTTGACAATCTTAAAGGTGATAAGTGGAATCTATTTATTCAAAAAGAAACAAGAAAACGGGGATTGGTATTTACTCCAAGAGCTTTAAATTTTTTAATTGAAGAATATAAAAATGATATATGGGGATTAATTAATGAATTGGAAAAACTGGATTTGTTTTTTATTGGAAAACCGGAAAGAACAAGTCTTGACTTGAAAGAAATAAATGAAGTTGGCGATTATCATTATAAATCACCGAATATTTTTATTTTTATAAACGCTATTATTAATAATAAAGATGTATCTCAAAAAATTATTGCTTTAGAAAAGTTATTTATTAGCCAAGAAGAACCGGTAAAAATATTTAATATTCTTGCAAGTATGAAACGATTACCCGGAAAATTAATTCAAAAAATGGCGCATTATGATGTTTTATTAAAATCGGGGAAAATAGGGTATGAGGATATTTTACTTTATTTGGCTTTGTAATAAATTTTAATTAAAAAGAGCACTTTTAATAAAGTGCTTTTTTTAATTAATAAGATAAAATTATAATTCTGAGCGGGTGAAGGGAATCGAACCCTCGTATCCTGCTTGGAAGGCAGGCGCACTGCCACTGTGCTACACCCGCTTATTTAAGCTTTTTTATTATATATTATTTATTGCCTTTTGAAAAGAATGATGTTAATATAAACTAAAGTTAAGATGATTTCTAATTTTTATTCTAAAACACCAAAACGGATTAAATTATTAATCCTTTTTATAATTATAATCTTAATCGCTTATTTTGTTTTGCGATTTTTAGCGATTGATTTAAAAGAAGTTCCGGAAGAATTTTTAATAGCTCGGCAAGAGGCGTCTATAATTGCTTCTGAAATTGTAGCGATTTCAAGTCAATCAGCCGGTAATTTTAAAGAAATTGCTCGTCTTGATGGAGAAAAGAAATATAATGAAGCTTTAGATTTAATCTCTCAAGAATTAGAACGCAATAAACAAGCTAGAGAAAAAGCAATAGAGCTTTCACTTCAGCTGGAGATAATGACAAATAATCTTTCTCAAATTTTTCCGTCTTCGGCTTCCCAAATTGCTTTAGGAGCTATAACTTCCGAAACAACGCTTATTAGTCGTTTAATTACTTATAATGATTATCTTAATCAGCTTTTAGAAATTTTAGGGGATAAATTTTTAGGTAATGGAAATGGAGATAAAATTATGGAATTAATTGAAAAAATAAACGAAGAAGCAAGAGCAATTAATGAATTAAATGATAAATTTAATGAAGCAATGAAAGAATTTGATTCTAACTAAATCTTGTTTTAAAAATCATATAAAAAACACCTTAATAAAAGGTGTTTTTTTGTGACTTAATAATTAGTCGGGCCGCCGGGAATCGAACCCGATCTACCTGCTCCCAAAGCAGGCGTACCACCATCATACGCCGGCCCGTTAAAAGATTATTTTTATATATAAATTATTCTATCAAGAAAAAGAAAAAAAAGACAGTATAATACTTATTAAATTTTTTGATTTTGTAATTCAATTTCACAAAAAGTGAAAATTGGCGGTGTCTGTTTGAAAATATCCGAACGGAACTCTCTAGGCTCGGTGGGCGGAATTCTCCCCTCAAACCCCCCTTTCGCCACGCTCTCGCTGGGACGATTCTTTTTTTCGGCGGAATTTGAGGTTGTGCCAATTTCATTGGCGCGCCACCTATTATTTTATCTTGAACTCCTAATTTCTTTATTTATTAATTTTCTCTGCCCTTATAATCGCTTCATGCATCGTATCATCGCCATGTTGATAAGTTCCCAATTCTTTTAATTTAAATTTATAATCCGTATTTTTAGATAATTTTTCCAACTGCTTTAAAATTATCGGATATGAAGTAGCTTCCCTAAGCTGCATATAAATAGGAATCGGATTATCTTTTTCTAAAAAATTTCTCTTATATTCTTCAGCAAAAACAATCAAAAGCGACCCGCCAGCTCTCTTATTGCCGTCCGAAGCCAAATCCGAAACATACAAAACTTTTTCTCCTGTTTCGTGTTCTTCTTTATTATTATATTCACTATTATTTCGTCGTCCTTCATACGCCAATATATATCCGTGAATTTTGCTATCGGAATCCTGATATTTAAAACTCATGTTCACTCTGTTCTTAGCTTCATTATTGATGTCCTTGGCAATCAAAGCATTTTCCATATTATGCAAATACTGGATCAAGCTTTCATTGTCACGATATGCCTTGCCTTCTATATAAGCGACCGGCAAACTATCTCGATAAGTTAAGAAGCTGATTCCCTTGGGCCAATTAACGGGCATTTTAACCTTTTGTTCGCTTTCAACAACTGGAATAATTTTTTTACTAGTAACTAATTTTTCTTTAGTTTCTTTGGTTAAATCTAAAAGATATGCTTTTTCATGCAGATTATCGCTATAGCCTACCGGCGCTTCAGGCATAAAAGTATTATTTACTTCAGGCAGATGCCGTAGTGAATCGGAATACCCTTGACCAATAATCACCTTACTTGTATCCAAATTTTGCTTGGCAGAATAATTTTTTACATATTCTTGAAAAAAATCACGATAAATTTCTTCGAGTATCTGTCCGGCTAGTGGATGATTTTTATAATTTTCCGCCAGCTCAATATTATCACAAGTAATAATGCTTGATTTATCTAATAAAACATCTTCACTTATAACCTCGTGCAATTTTGTTTCGATTGAATTAAGTTTACTTAATAACTTTGCCACATTTTCATTTATATCTTTATCTAAAGTTAAAACACTTTGTGCGATAGTACGAAAATTACCGTCGGCATTTTTCTTTTGCACAGTGAACAAAGCACAAATCGGATTAAAAGTATAAACATTATTTTTACCGCTACCAAACGGCATACAGCAGGCCGTATCGTTGCCGGCCACAACACCGTCCGGGTCGCTTTTTTTGTTAATTTTAACGCGATATTCTTCAACTTGCTGTTTCGATCTGAATTGTTCTAATTCTTCCACGACTGATTCGGGAATATTCTCCTCGCCATTTAAATATTTTTTAAAATCATAACCTTGTTTTTTAAAAAATTGGTTTAATTTAGCAAACAATTTTGAATCACTTTTTAATTCTTCATTCTCAATAATGCCCAACTTTTTTCTTAATTCTTTGTCCCTAACGCCAATTTGTCTGGCCAAATTTTCCCTAATGTCGGTTTTTCTTTCTTGTCCCACTTCATAAATTATTTCCATGGGCGTAAAGGCTTGCAAACGATCATAGCTGCCTTCAACCAGCGCATCCCTTAATTCAGTTGCGGTTAAATCTAAATTTGGAATTTCTATATAATTTGACGGCTTCTTGTGATTATGGACTTCTTCTGATGTATGCGTATCATTATTTTGTAAAAAGCTTTCTGGGTATTCCCATAGTTTAAATACTTCTTCCATGGAAATACTCGGATGAAAAGCCAGGGTTTCTATATATTTATACAATTTGTTTTTGCCTTCCTTTTTTAAATTTTGCAAATTATCTAGTATTTCGGTCCGGCCCAAAAGCTCGCAAATTTCCCGATATTTTTTTAAATTTTTCCACGAAGAAAATATATTTTTTGTTTCGCCCAACTCTATCATTAAGCCTTGCAATTTTTCAATACCTGAATATTCTCTAACTTTTTCGGCTACGTCATTGAAATTATAATCAATACTGCCAACTAAACTATTTAAATGATGATGTGCCGTGCCTTCATAATATTGGCCGTCGTCATTAGCAACTTGTGCTAAAATATTATTATAATACGTCGTCGCTTTTAATCCTGAGGCTTCATAAGACTTAATAATTTGTAAAAAATTGTGTAGTCCATCGTGACGAGTTAATTGTGGTCGTCCTAAATATTTAAACATTTTATTATAGCCAAATATGCTAGCTGCGTCCTCAAATGGTTTTATGATGTTTTCGTTGTCTTGCCAATTATGATGTTTATTTTTCAATATTTCATAAATTTTTTTATACTTTTCTATTTTGTTTAAATCAGATAATTCATCTGCTTTATTATCTATCAATATAAACTCACTTGCCATTAGCCCTTCTTTTCTGCCCTGCTCAAAAAATTCCCCATAAAAGTTATTGTTGTATTTATCAACAAGATCACCTTTACCTGCATCAATTAACATTAATGCGACTTCTTTATGATAAATAGCACTCGCCTTACTCATCCTATCCAATATCGTATCCAGCAAATCAATTTGATTATTTTCAAGCGAAAATTGTATAATTTCCCTTAGGTTAAATCTGTCAGTGTTATTAGCTATCACATTTATTTCATTTTTTTTAAATAATTCTACCGCGACTGATTTATTCAGATTGTCAAAATTGCTAATATTTTTTTCAAACATGATCTGCCACTTGTCTTCATATCTCATTCCATTTTCTTTGAATAATCCTATCATTTTCAAAGCCACTTCGGAATTTAAATTTTTTAATTTACTTATATCTAATTCCTCTCTATCTTCCATGCTCTTCATTGCAATTTCGGAGTGATTTGCGTTTTTAAACTTATCGATATGATCAATTATAAGCTCACGATCGTACTTTTTTTCTAAAAGGAGTGGGTATATTCTATTCCATGTGGTTTCTGGTATATCTATTGAATTATCAAGCGCCATATCTATTCTTCCACATAATTCAATCATCTTTATAAGTATTTCCTCTCGATCAGAATCTCTAAATTTATTTAGGCATTTAGCTACTCCGCTTGCGTTACTTCCTAATTTTTCAATAATTTTAATAACAGCATCTTTTTTAATCACTGAAAAATGTTCGAATTCCAAATCAACAACATTTTCATGCCCCGCATTTATTAGATTAATAGCTAACTCATTGTTTAAATATTGAGCTGGGCAATTTTCAAAAAATTTTGAATAATGGTCATAGCCATATTCGACGCATTTAAAAGCCAACTCACTATAATTAAGATTACTGAATTTTTTCAGAATATCATCTATATAATAATATTCTGGTGAGTCAATAATTTTAAGTGCTATCTCTTGTTGGTTGATGTTTGAGAAAAAATTTATATTTCTAACAACAGACCCAGCATGTTTTGATTCAATAAGCTTTAAGGCGATGCCTTGATCAATTCCCTTAAAACATTCTAAATGTTCACTAACAACGCTTGCGCCAAATCCTTGATCTTCCCTGTCATTTTCAATAAGCATTTCTGCCACTTCTTTGTCAAGACAAGTGATTGTTTTAAATCTATCCCCTAAGCCCCATGCTACGGAAACCAAATCCTTTGTCTTAATTAACTCTACGACAATATCTTTTTGAACTACATCGTGAAATTTCTTGAGATTTTTCACAACATACTCTCCGGACCCAGCTCTAATGAGCTTTAACGCAATTTCTTGGTGATTAAGCTCTTGAAATTTTTCTAAATTTTCAGCAATAAAATATTCTCCTTTAGCTTCAATAAACTTAATAGCGATATTATGATGAAATTGTATTGGTATTTCTGAAAGTATATTAAAATCAAAATTTTTATAATCCAATGCATCTATTTTTTTTCTCCACTCAACTATTTTCTCCGATTCTTTATAATCATTGGATTTTCCATTTTCAATTACTTTCCGTATTTCACCGGCTTCGTTTTCGGCTTGCTCCAAATTGTACTGTTTCGGATTTTCTAGCATAGTTATATTTACTTAATTAAATCATCAACGCCAACCTCAAGCGCTTTGGCGATTTTTTTAATATTTCAATCGTTGGATTATTTTGTTTTCCTGTTTTAATGTTAATAATCGTATTATTGGAAACATCATTAAGCCGAGGCAACATCTTTCAATTTCGCTGAATGTAAAACTTGGCGGAGGAGGTGGGATTCGAACCCACGGGGGACTTTTGATCCCCACGGTTTAGCAAACCGCTCCGTTGGACCACTCCGGCACTCCTCCTAATAATTAATTTTAGATTATCTTATTTTAATCAATGTCGCAAGTGTTTTTAATAATGTAAATAAAGCTTTAATCTTGTAATAATCGCTTTTTTCTGATATTCTTTAAGAATTATGAGTATTGAAAAAAATAAAAATTTATTACCTCGTCCTCCTATTGTTGTTATTTTAGGGCATGTAGATCACGGAAAAACAACTCTTTTGGACTATATTCGTCGGACAAATGTTGTTGCTAAAGAAGCCGGAGGTATTACTCAGGCAACCGGCGCTTATGAAATAATACATTCTTCAAAAGAAGCGGGCGAATCTAGAAAAATAACCTTTATTGATACGCCTGGGCACGAGGCATTTTCTAAAATGCGTGAACGTGGCGCTAATGTGGCTGATTTGGGTATTTTAGTTATAGCGGCTGATGAAGGCGTAAAACCTCAAACAAAAGAGGCTATTAAAATTTTACAGGAAAGTAAAATTCCTTTTATTGTTGCTATTAATAAAATTGATAGAACTAATGCCGATATTGAAAGAGTTAAAAAAGAGCTTATGGAGGTTGGGGTTTTGTTAGAGGGTTTTGGAGGTAATATTTCTTGGCAAGGAATTTCAGCAAAAACCGGAGAAGGAATAAACGAGCTTTTGGATTTAATAATTTTAGCTGCTGAGCTTGAAGATTTATCTTATAATTCAGAAAAACAGGGGAGTGGAGTAATTATTGAATCTCAAATGGATAGCAGGCGAGGTTTATCGGTTTCAGCGGTTATAAAAGACGGCGCTTTAAAGGTTGGCGACGAGATTGCTACGGCTAGTGCTGTGGGAAAAATAAAAATTTTGGAAGATTTTTTAGGTAAACGAGTTAAAAAACTTTATCCTTCAAGTCCGGCTTTGATTTTAGGTTTTGAAACTTTGCCTCAAACAGGGGAAGAATTTTTTAGCGGAAAAGTAGATTTAGCTGAGATTAAAAAAAATATTTTTGAAGCAGATGCCGTAAAAGAAGAAAGTACTAAAAACACTGTTAATTTTATTCTTAAGGCTGATGTTTCAGGTTCTCTTGAAGTTCTTGCTGAGATTATTAAAAATATTTCTGATACTAAGATTATTAATAAATCAGTGGGTGATATTAATGATGGCGATATAAAATCAGCTTTTAGTTCAAACGCCGCTATTATTGGTTTTAAAGTTAAAACCAGTAAGGCGGCGGAAAATTTAGCCAAAAATCAAGGGGTAAAAATTATTATTTCAGAAATTATTTATGAACTTATAAAAGAAGTAGAAAAAGAAATCAAAAATATGAAAGACCCTGAAATTGCCGGTGAATTGGAAATTTTAGCGGTTTTTAACGGAAAGAAAAGTAAAAGACAGGTAATTGGCGGAAAAGTAATTTTAGGGGATTTTAAAAGCAATTCCATAGTTAAAATTCAAAGAGACGGAAAAGAAATCGGTCAAGGAAAAGTAGTCAATCTTCAATGCGATAAAGAAGACACAGGACAAGTAAAAGAAGGGAAAGAATGCGGAATTTTATTGGATAGCGATGTTCCAATGAAAGCTGGAGATAAACTTATTTATTGGTAATAATAAAAATTTTAATATTTGGCGTCGTAGCCAAGTGGTAAGGCAAGGGTCTGTCCCGATATTCTCAAATATCAGTATTTTGGTGGAATATCGAGGATCCGCGATAATAACCAAAATTTTGAGATTGGCGTCGTAGCCAAGTGGTAAGGCAAGGGTCTGCAAAACCCTTATACGTGGGTTCGATTCCCACCGACGCCTCAAAATAGAAAGAATTGTTATTTAAGATTGATTTATAATAAATTTATTTTATTTGAATAAAAAAACTTTAGTTGTTAATTTATGAATACATTTTTTCTGATTGTAATCAGCACTTTTTTAATGAGCTTAGTCGCTTGGGTAGGATTATTAACGCTTTTTTTAAAAGAGAATTTATTAAAAAAAATAATTTCTTTTTTAGTGGCTTTTTCTGCCGGAGCTTTACTTGGGGGAGCTTTTTTACATATGGTGCCTGAAGCGCTTTCTGAAAGCGAAAATGTTTTAGCGGTTTTTCTTTGGCTTTTGTTAGGTTTTTGTTTATTTTTCTTTTGGAACAATTTATTAATTGGCATCATTGTCATAAAGTTCCTTCTGAACACAAAAAACCGGTTACTTATTTAATTTTAATAGCTGATGGAGTGCATAATTTTATTGGTGGATTAGCAATTGCCGGAGCTTTTATTATTGATATAAGAGTAGGTTTGGTTACTTGGTTGGCTTGCGCTGCCCATGAAATTCCTCAAGAACTTGGAGATTTTGGAATTTTAATTCATGGCGGTTGGGCAAAGAAAAAGGCTTTACTTTTTAATTTTTTATCGGCATTAACTATTGTTTTTGGAGGCGTAATTGCTTATTTTATGTCTAGTAATATAAATATTGTTTTTTTATTGCCTTTTGCCGCCGGCAATTTTATTTATATCGCTTGCGCTGATTTACTTCCGGAAATAAAAAATGAATCAACTTCTTCTCGTAAAAAAGGTTTATTTCATTTTGTTATTTTTTTAATAGGAATATTATTGATTTTAGCCGTGAGATTTATTGAGATTTAGAAGCGTAATTTATTTACAAAAAGAAAATAAGGTGATAAATTATTAAAATATATAATTTGCCCGGGTGGCGGAATTGGCATACGCGAAGGAACAACATTGATAATATCTATACCTTTTAGTATGATTAAATAATGAAAAGACGTTCTTGGACAGAAAAACAGTTAAAAGATGCTGTTAAAAAATCTTTTAGTTACAGACAGGTTTTAAGTAAATTAAATTTGCGTGAAGTCGGGGGAAATTATGAACAGGTTAAGAAATATATAAAAGAATACGAATTAGATATTAGTCATTTTAAGGGTCGGGGTTGGAATGCTGGATTGCGAGGGATTGGAAAACCAAGAATTCCCATAGAAAAAATTTTAGTTAAAAATAATGATTTTCAAAGTTTTAAATTAAAGAAAAGATTATTTAATGCCGGTTTAAAACCCCGGTATTATGAGGAATGTGGTTGGGCAGAAAAAACAAAGGATGGGTATTTACCGTTGGAATTAGACCATATTAATGGTGACCGTCATGATAATAGGATAGAAAATTTACGAGTATTGTGTCCGAATTGCCATAGTTTAAAACCAACTCATCGTGGGAGAATTAAAAAAAATAAATAGGGCGAGTGGCGGAACGGTATACGCGCAACACTTAAAATGTTGTGTTCAAAAGAACATGAGGGTTCGAATCCCTCCTCGCCCACAATTTAAGGGTTCGTCTTGTTATATAATAGAGTTTAATTCTTACCTTGGGCACGAAAAATAATAATGAATACTAATAATATTGTGGAATTATTCTGAATATGATAATAATGAAAATATGAAAAGGAAAAACATAAAACAAAAAAAAGTTTATAATTTTACGGCTGTTTTTGAACCCGCCAAAGAAGGCGGATACATTGTTTATATTCCCGCGCTTCCGGGGTGCGCCACCCAGGGCGAAACTTTTGAAGAAGCGGAAATTATGGCAAAAGACGCTATTGAAGTTTATTTAAAAACCCTGCGGGCTTTAAAAGAAGAAATTCCCGTTGAGTCGGGAAAAACTATTGTCTCTAAGATTCCGGCCGTAATTTGATTTTATGAAACTGCCCTCGCTTAAACCTCAAAGAGTAGTGAAAATTCTGAAGAAATCGGGATTTGAAGAAGTGAGGCAGAGCGGCAGTCATTTAATTTTAGTAAATATAACGACAAAAAAGATTATTTCAGTGCCGATTCACGTTAAAGACATTAAGAAGGGACTTTTATTAAGCATCATTAAACAAACTGACTTAACAGTGGAAGAATTTAAAAAATTATTGTAGGTTTAAGTGCTTACCCCGGGCAAATCATAATAAAAAACCGCCTTTTGGCGGTTTTTATGTTTTACTCAAATTTTACTTTTATTTTTTTAGATTTGCCTTTATTGAGTTTTGGCAGATTAATTTTTAAAACTCCATTTTTTATTGACGCGCTGGTTCTATCCGGGTCAATTTCTTCCGGAAAAATAATCTTTCGAGAAAAAGCGCCCCAATAACATTCTTGATGGATATAATTTTCTTCTCTTATTTTTTCCTTTTTTTCTCTTTTTCCTCTGATGCTGATTGATTCAGGAGTGGTTAAAATATCAATATTTTCAGGGTCAACGCCGGCAATTGTTGATTCAATTACAAAAGAGTTTGGCGTTTGATAAACATCAACGGTTAATTCTCCTTCAGCTTCTTCTAAATAATCTTCTTCTAAATAATCTTCTTCCAAAGATTCTTCTTTTAGGGGATTATTTTTTAAAACAATATTTGGTTTAAACTCTGTTTCTTCCGCGGAATTAATTCCGGCAAGTTTTTCAAAAAAACTTTTAGTATCTTTATCCATATTATTTAAGGTGTATTTTTTTAAAAATATTTATGAATTATGATTATTTCGACCTAATTTAAAGTTTCTTTAACGAGAAGTAAGACTTTTTATTTTTTCAAAATCCCAAAATATAAATATAGCGGCGATAATTAATAATATTAAAGGATAAATTGTTATATCTTTTGATGTTATTATAAGATAATTAAAAAACGTGTGCAATAGAGTAGCAAATATAATTCCTTTAGCTATATTTATCCAAATTTTATTATTTTTATTTATTAGTGATTTACCCCAATAATAACCTATTATGCCTGAGCTTAACGCGTGTAATAAAGTTGCGCCTACAAAGCGAAGAACCATTATGCTAAGAGCTTCTGATAATATGTTTACATTGTATATTACGCCAAAGTTTTCCAATAAGGCAAATCCTAAAGCGGCAATAATCATATAAATCATTGCGTCAATTGGTTCGTCAAAAAAACGACTTTTTCTAATAAGCAAATAAACAATTAAAAACTTAATAATTTCTTCAATAAAACTAAAAGAGAAAAGAGAGAAAAAACTATAACTGTCAGTTTGAAAAATTAGGAATGAATTTTTAAGTAAAATTTGAATACTAACGGCAATTATGGCGGCAAATATACCTCCGACAAAAACACGAATAATCATTTTTTTAGGTTCCGGATGAATATCTTCTTTTAGGAAAAAAAATAACCAAGCAAAAGAAGGAAGAAAACAAAGAAATATCAATAAATAAGACATAAAATTTAAGACGGCCAATCTTCAATCATTAATAATTTTTTATTTTTAATTTGAAGTTGTTGCCATATTTCTTCTGTTATAAAAGGCATAAAAGGATGAAGAAGTTTTAAACAGGTAGTCATAATTTTCATATTAACACTAAAAGCGGTCGCGCGGTCAATAAGATTTTCAGAGTTTAATTTTTCTTTTGAAGATTCAATTATTTTATCGGCAAAATTATGCCAAATATATTGATAAATTTCTTGAGCAGCTAAATGGAATTTATAAGAATCCATATATTTAGTTATTTTATTTTGAATGATTTTTAATTGTTTTAAATTATTTTTATCTTTTGTTGTTAAACTTGGTTTAATATTTTTAAATTCCGGTTCATATTTAAGCGAAATAAATCGCGCTATGTTCCAAATTTTAGTTGTAAAATTCCGATAACCCTTAATTTTATCTTCGGAAATTATAGGGTCGTTTCCCGGAATAGCGTTTGTTATTAAAGACATACGAACCGCGTCAGTTCCATAAGTTTCTGCTATATCAAGGGGATCAATAACATTTCCTTTTGATTTAGACATTTTTTGTCGGTTTTTATCGCGGACTAAACCGTGAAGATAGACGGCGCGAAAGGGGACGTTGTTAGTGCGATATATTCCAAATATTATCATTCTTGCCACCCAAAAGAATAAAATATCCCAGCCGGTTTCCATTACGTCGGTAGGGTAAAATGTTTTAAAATCTTTTTTATTTGGATAGCCAAGAGATAAAAAAGGCCATTGACCTGAAGAAAACCAAGTGTCAAAAACATCTGTTTCTTGAATGAATTTGGTTTTTTGACAATTAGAACATTTAAGAGGTTTTGTTTTTGATATAATCCATTTTTTACAATTTTCGCATTGATAAGCCGGTATTCTGATACCCCAAACAATTTGACGAGAAATGTTCCAATCGTGGAGATTTTTCATCCAATGAAAAAAAACTTTTTCAAATCTTTTGGGAATAAATTTTATTTTTCCGCTTTTTACGGCTTTTACTGCGTTATCTCTTAATGAATTACCTCCACTTTTCGGTTTTTCTGTCATTTTTATAAACCATTGCATCATAATTCTCGGCTCAATAGTTGTGCCGCATTTATAACAAACAGCAACTTGGTGTTTGTAATTTTCCGGTTCCTTAACAAGATTTGTTTTTAACATTTCTATTGCTTTTTGGCGAGCTTCATTTATTTTTAAACCGGCAAGTTTTGGTCCGGCTTTTTCATTCATTTTTCCAAATTGATCAATTATAGAATAAGGATGTTTTATTTCAATTTCTTTTTGGTGTTTTTGCCAAATTTCAAAATCAACAGGGTCGTGAAACGGAGTTATTTTTAAAGCGCCGGTGCCGAAGCTTAAATCAACGGAAGAATCCGCTATTATTGAAATTTCTTCTTTTGTAAGAGGGTTAATGGCTTTTTTACCGATAAAATTTTTCCATTTTGATTTGGGGTTTACGGCAATGGCAATATCGGCCGGAATAGTTTCTGGTCTTGTGGTCGCGATTTCTATAAAATTTTTGGAATTAGCAATACGATATTTAATATAATAAAGTTTATCGTTTCTCTCTTCGTGTTTTATCTCTAAGTCGGAAAGCGTGGTTTGATGTTTTGAGCACCAATGAATTGGTTTTTGCACTCGATAAATCAATCCGTCTTGATAAAGTTTTTTAAAAGTTTCTTGAGTTTTTTCAATAATATCTTTGTCTAAAGTAAATTTTTTTCTTGACCAATCGCAACTTGCGCCTAATTTTTTAAGTTGACGCTCCATATTTTTTTTATTGCTAAGAGTAAATTTTTTTATTTCTTTATAAAGTTGTTCGCGAGGAATATTCCAAAAAGAACGGCCTTCTTTCTCTATTTTTTTATGATAAACTACTTGAGTTTCAAAGCCGGCATGGTCGGCGCCCGGAAGCCATAATGTTTTTTTTCCTCTCATTCGTTGGTAACGAATCATCATATCTTGCAGGGAAATAAAAAGAGCGTGACCAAAATGAAGAGCGCCATTGGCGTTTGGCGGCGGCATTATAATTGTAAAAGTTTTATTTCTTTTGCCCGGCAATTTATCCGGATTAAAATAACCTGATTTTTCCCAAAGTTTATATATTTTATTTTCTATTTTTTTTGAATCATAAAGTTTGTTTTTCATAATTTATTATTCAATAATATTTTTAGATTAACGTATTGTTTCAATATAAATTTTTGTTTTATTTGGGTCTGATTGAGATAAATCCGCTTTAGGAATTTCTTGAGTTAATAAATTTATATGTTCTCTTGTTTCAATTCCGAAATAACCCGAAGCAGGCAAGAGGCCTTCTTTTTTTTGATACTCAATTAAAGCGTTTTTAACTGATGTATTGAAATATCCCGTGGGAGTTCCGCTTAAAAATCCTTGTTTTTGTAAAAACTCTTCAAGTTTTTTAACTTCTTCTCCGTTAGAGCCGAGTTCAAGATTTGAAGTAAAAACATAAGACCAATCAGGTTCGGTTTTTATTAAAGAAACGCTTTTAGGGAAATTGATTTTAAACGATTTTTCTCCAAAAGCCGGTATGTTTTCAATTTCTGTTTTTGAAGCGCTAAGTTGAATATTATTTTGATTTAATAAAATTCCAATAATTCTAACCTTTGAAATTCCAAATGGATTATTATTGTTTATAAATCCGCTTACAATTGCTCCGGTTCCATTATCGTTTGCCGGTTCGGTTTTTATTCCTCTTGTTTGAATATTGGGTTTGGGAAAATTATTTGATTCTTTCCAATTAATATCGGAAAAAGAAACAATAATGTTTTTAATTTTTTCAAATTCAATTTCCGTGGGTTCAAAAATATATTTTATTTCACCACTATAGATAAATGATTTATTGGTTATTTTTTTAAGTTTAAGGTTGTTTTCTCCATAAATATCAAAAGAATAATTAAAAGAGTCGGCCGCCCAATTAAGATTAACATTTGTTATTTCAGCTAAAATTATTGTTTGTCCGTCAGCGGAAAAATATTTTGTTCGCGAAGCTTCAAGCGGGACCAGTGTTTTAATTTCGCAAGGAAGGCAGGGCCCTCCGCAATCAATACCTGTTTCTCCTTGGTTTTGACGATTATCAAAACAAGTAGGGGAGGCTTTAAACCAAAAAGAATAAATAATAAAAATAATAACAAAAAGAACGATTAAATAACCTCCTCCAAAAAGAATTTGTTTTGATAAATTTTTATTCATTGATTTATTTTAATAATATCAAAAAAATTAAAAAGTAGAAAGAAGTAAATTTTTTGTAACAAAAAACCGTATTGATATCCCGGCAAATCCTACTTTCCCAGCTAAAAGCTAGTATCATCGGAGTAATAAGGTTTCACTATTGTGTTCGGAATGGGAACGAGTGTTTCACTTATTACTTAATTACCAGGAAATCAATACGGTTTTTTAAAATTACCAATAAATTATTCAAATCCTCAACCCGGTAGTTTATAAATAAACGCTGGGTAGAGACAAAATGACTTATTAGTACTTCTTGGCTAGCTGACGCAATCCATAATTTTCAACTCGTAATCAATAACCGAAGTTATTAATCATTTGTCGTTAATTATTTTTTGCGTAAGCAATACACTTCGCAGTGCTTACACCTGAAGCCTATCAACGTGGTAATCTTCCACGAGTCTAAGACGCCTAATCTTAGGAGGGGCTTCGCGCTTAGATGCTTTCAGCGCTTATCCCTGCCGAACATAGCTACCCGGCACTTCACCTGGTGGTAAAGCCGGTAGACCAGAGGTTCGTTCAGCCTGATCCTCTCGTACAAAGGCCAACTTCCTTCAAGCGTCAACGCCTGCAACAGATAGAGACCAACCTGTCTCACGCATACAATTTATAATTGTTTAATCCGCTATTACTAACGGTATGGACTATACCATCACCCTTTTTAATTTTTTAGGGGGACGACGTATTATAGAAAATAGAAATTTTCTATCCGGTTTTTTAAAACCAAGTCTCTACGGGGTAATGTATGATTTACGTTTTTTAGAGTAATTTAACTCTCTAAAAATATCTATAAGCTTAAGTAAATTTTCAAAATCTTTTTGATTTTTTACTTTTTCTTTCTTTTTTAAAATTTTTATCAACAAATCAGCTTGTTTTCTTTTAAGAATTAAAAATGGTTTGATTGATTCAATCAATTTAATAATAGATTTTTTACGATTAACTGTATATTCCAGAATTCCATCTTTTCTTTCTCTCATTATTCCTAAATTAAGAAAAGAGAATATAAGCTCAAAATTTTTTCTATTTTTGTTTGATTGAAAAAAAACTATATAAGGAGCAATTTGAAATCCATACCGATAAGTTGGATTTGGTTTAGCTTTTACATAGATACTTCCATCGCCATCTAATAATCCTGCAAGATAAGCTTTATTTGTAGACGAAAAAACTTTAGTCATAAGAATTCATACAAAACTTCCCTCGGTATTATCCTAACATATGACAGGTTAAAATACAATATATATTTAGGATTTCACCGATATGAGTCGTCTTTTTCATTTCCGATTACTCGGAAAAGCCGCCAATTGACGGTTTGAACCCAGCTCGCGTGCCACTTTAATTGGCGAACAGCCAAACGCTTGGGACCTTCTCCAGCCCCGCGCTGTGACGAGCCGACATCGAGGTGCCGAACCTGGTCGTCGCTAGGAACGCTCGGACCAGACTAGCCTGTTATCCCCGGGGTAGCTTTTATCCGTTATCTTCAATCTTTCTATAAAGAATTGTCGGGTCACTAAGCTCTGCTTTCGCATCGGCGCGGCTTGTAAGCCTTGCCGTTAAGCCGGCTTTTGCCTTTACACGAAAAGCGCGATTTCCATCCGCGCTTAGCCGACCTTAATAGACTCCTCCGTTACTTTTTAGGAGGATTCCGCCCCAGAAAAACTACCCACCAGACACTGTCCCCAAACGTTTTTTCCGTTTAGGTTAGACCTTAAAATTTTAAAGATGGGTGTTTCATTGGCGGCTCCACTTTGACCGAAATCAAAGCTTCAAAGCCTCCCCACTACACTACGCATTAAAACCCTAAGACCAATATCAAGCTATAGTAAAGCTCCCGGGGTCTTTTCGTCCCGTTGCAGGTATCCCGCGTCTTTACGGGAATCGCATTTTCACCGAGCTCCTCGTTGAGACAGTTCCCCAGTCGTTACGCCTTTCGTGCGCTTCAGAACTTACCTGAAAAGGAAATGCGCTACCTTAGAACAGTTATAGTTACCGCTGACATTGACGAGGGCTTCACCCACTCAGCCTTGTTTTACAAAATGCAAAACAAGACCGGCAGACTTGACCTTCTCGCATCGGTCAGGCGTCACCCCCTATACATTCTCTTACGAGTTCGCAGGGAGCTGTGTTTTTGTTAAACAGTCGCCAGGGATACTTTCGCTGCGGGACATAACATCTTTATACTTGCGTATAAAATTGCATGTCCAGATCTTATTGCTAACTTACGATCGCTTTTTTGCCGAGTTCCTTAACGAGGAATCACTCGTTCCCCTGAGGCTACTCGCCTCATCCACCTGTGTCGGTTTTCGGTACGGATTCCGTTAACCAATTTCTTAGAAGTTTTTCTTGAAAGGCTCTTCAGAAGAATTAATCAGACAAAAGCCTGATTTTTCCCCAATACCCGAATATTGAAATTGAATTCAGTTCACCGGATTTGCCAAATGAACTATTCTCGGTATTAGCGATGTCAAACCAATAAGACACTCTTCTTTATTTCCTTTGTCACTCCATCGATGTTTAACGGAAGAACTGGAGTATTAACCAGTTGTCCATCGATTACGGCTTTCGCCATCACCTTAGGGCCGCCTTACCCTCCGTTGATTTACATTGCGGAGGAAACCTTAGATTTGCGGGGTGCCGTTTTCTCAACGGCATTGTGGTTACTCATGCCAACATTCTCTCTTCTAAACACTCCACCCGTCCTCACGGATCGGGCTTCAATGCGTTTAAAATGCTCTCCTACCATTTTTTATATAATAAATTACATAAAAAATCCGTGTCTTCGGTAATTTGCTTAGCCCCGATAAATTTTCGGCGCAACCCGCCATTCCGTCCGAAGACGGATTCGAATAGTGAGTTGTTACACACTCTTTAAAGGATGGCTACCTCTAAGCCAACCTTCTATCTGTCTTTAGCGGATTACTGCCTTTCACACTTAGCAAATATTTAGGGACCTTATACGACGGTCAGGGCTGTTTCCCTTTTGAACATGGAGCTTAGCCCCCACATTCTGACTACCCCGTTAGATAAAACCGGTATTCGGAGTTTGATTGAGTGGCCGAGCTTTCGCCCTGTACCACTCATCCAGTGCTCTACCCCCGGTTCACCGTTAGCGGGGCGCTAGTCCTAAAACTATTTCGGAGAGAACCAGCTATTGCCAGGCTCGATTAGCTTTTCACTTCTTACCTCAGCTCATCCAAAGATGTTGTACAATCTACTGGTGCGGACCTCCCTTCGACTTTCGTCGAAGTTCATCCTGGCCAAGGCAAGCTCGCCTGGCTTCGGGTCTATTTTTTACCCTTTTTATTTCGCGCTTTTAACACTTGGTTTCCCTTTGCCTCCGTCCCGTAAGACTTAGACAAAGGATAAAAAATAACTCGTTGGCTCATTCTTCAATAGGCACAGTATCACCCATTGCTTCGCAATGGGAATTTCTAATTTCTAAATCCTAATTTCCAATAAATTTATTAATGATTTAATGCTTAAATTTAAAAACATTATTTCATTGAGATTTAATTAGAAATTTAAAATTTGAAATTCGGAATTCCGAATTGCGAAGCAATTCGGGCTTTACTTCCTTGTAAGCATATGGTTTCAGGTACTATTTCACCGGCTTTACCAGCCTGCTTTTCACCTTTCCCTCACGGTACTAGTTCACTATCGATCATCAAATGTATTTAGCCTTACCGGATAGTGCCGGCAGATTCCTCCGAAGTTTTCTGTCCTCGGAGTACTCAAGAACAAGAAAATTGGTTGTTTCATTTTCGCCTACAGGGTTTTCACCTTCTTTGACAAGCCTTTCCAGGGCTTTTCGGCTAATAAAACAATTTATAACCAATTTTCCGTTTATGTTCCCGCGGGAAATTTTCGCGGAAACATAAACAGAAGTTTTCCAGTCTTACTACCCCAGCTTATAAAAATATGCTGGTTTGGGCTCTTCCCTTTTCACTCGCCGCTACTTGGGGAATGTGCGCGCAAAAGCGCGCGTTTTTTTCTTTTCCTCCGCTTACTAAGATGTTTCAATTCAGCGGGTACGCTCTCCGATTTAAAATCGGAGTAATTACGGTTTACGTAATTGGGTTTTCCCATTCGGAAATCCCCGGATCACAGATTGCTAAGCATCTCCCCGAGGCTTATCGCAGCCACGCCACGTCCTTCATCGCCATTTGATGTCAAGGCATCCACCATACGCCCTTAATTTACTGTCTCTACCCGGCGCTCGTTTTTTTATTAACCGGGTTGAGGATTTAAATAATTTTTCTCCATATTTAATTTTCAATGGACAATCGTTTCAGGAAAAGCAGGTAATAAAAAGCCGCGTTAATCGCGGCTTAAATTGACAAATGAAAAAATTGCCGATTTATTAGCCGCTTTTTGTTTTTGTTAATTTCATCATATTCATAAACAAGTATAAAGAATTGATTTAACTTGTCAAGTGTTTTTGGTAATCTACACACACATATTGCACTTTTCTGGTAACCTGGGGGTATATGAAAACAATGCCCAAATTAACAAAAGAAGAAAAATACA
>JAFGBB010000013.1 GCA_016933365.1 Candidatus Wolfebacteria bacterium
AAAGGCGGCAAACCAGTCGATTGCCGACCAAAGATATTATTGTTTTACAGACCTAAGGTGGTCAATATCTATCTGAACCTGGACATAACAGACAAAAAAATTTCAAAAAGGCTTTTTTAATAATTTGATGGGTTTTTTGATAATAATTTTTATTCGCGAACCGTTGTTTTTTTAACTCGTTATTTTTTTGGACAACGGGTATTGGATTTTTTGAGAGTTTTTGATAAAATGAATTTAAACAAATTCGTATAAATATATTAAAAAAACAATAAACATTTATGAGTTTTGAGCAAATAAAAAAAACTGTTTTTTTTCAAATAAAGGAAATAAATAATCCAAATGAATTGGAGAATTTAAGAATTAAATATCTTGGCAGAAAAGGCGAACTAACTTTAATATTGCGCGGTTTAAAAGATTTATCTATTGAAAAACGGCGACAAGAAGGTCCTTTAGCTCAAAGATTTAAAAAAGAACTTGAAGAAGCAATTAATAAAAAACAAAAAGAAATTTCAGGTTTTAATTCTCAAAAAAAGAATCAATTAATTGATATTTCTCGTCCGGGAAAAAGAGTTTTAAGCGGTCATTTAAATCCTTTAACAAAAATAGAAAAAGAAATTCGCCAAATTTTTTTGGCAATGAATTTTTCAGTGGTGGAGGGTCAAGAAATTGAAGACGATTATCATAATTTTGACGCCTTACATATTCCCAAAGACCATCCCGCGCGAGACGCGTGGGATACTTTTTGGTTGAAACCAATAAATGATAAACAATTAAAAGCCGGAAATAAGCCGTTGTTGCGAACCCATACTTCACCAATGCAAATTCGGTATATGGAAAAATATCAACCGCCATTTCAAATTATTGTTCCGGGCAGAGTTTTTCGTTATGAAGCGACTGACGCTTCTCATGAAACAACGTTTAAACAGGTAGAAGGATTAATGGTTGGAGAAGACATATCTTTGGTTAATTTTAAATTTATTATTGAAGAATTTCTTAAAAAATTATTTGGAGAAAAAATAGACTTTGAATTTCGGCCAAGTTATTATCCTTTTGTTGAACCCGGAGTTGATGTTTATATGAAATGGAAAAATAAATGGTTGGAAGTGGCCGGAGCCGGAATGGTTCATCCTGAAGTTTTTAGAGCGGTTAATTATAATCCTTATAAATGGCAAGGGTTTGCTTTTGGTTTTGGTCTTGATCGTTTGGCAATGATTAAATATAAAATCCCCGATATTAGAATGTTTTATGGAGGGGATTTGCGATTTGTTAAACAATTTTAATAATTTATCAATAAATATAAATTTAAACGTGATATCACGAATATTATTCGTGATATTTATTATCATATTTGTTTAAATTTACAATGAAAAAAAAAGAACTTTATCTTGAAGAAGCCGTTCTTGATGATTTAGCAAAAGATTTGGAAGTTTTGGAATTACCTCTTTCACGAAGAGCCTTTAAGTTTGTAATAATTTTATTTATTTTTGTAATTAGTATTATTACTTTAAGAGTTTTGTTTTTAGGGGTTTGGAAAAATCATTTTTATGAAGAACGAGCATTAATAAATATTGGAGAAGCAACAACCTTTCGCGCCGAAAGAGGAATTATTTTTGACCGTTTTAAAGAACCTTTGGTTAAAAATCTTCCGGCTTTTCGTCTTAATCTAAAGTTGGTTGAATTTTTTAAAAACAAAGAACAACAAAGAATAGAAACAATTAAAACACTTGAAGATATTCTTGTTTTGCCATCAGGATACATAGAAGAGCTTTTTAAAAAAGTTGATTTAGAAAAACAAAATTCTTTAACTATTGCCCGAGAATTAAATATTGACCAAATAATTAAAATAAAAAATCTTAATTTGTCGGCAATTCAAATAGAAGACGATTTTAAAAGAGAATATTTTCAAGGAGAAATTTTTTCTCATTTAATCGGTTATGTTGGTCCTGTTGATAAAGACGATTTTAAAAAAGAAATTTCTTTTTCTTTTAATGACGTTATTGGAAAAAGCGGATTAGAAGCTTATTATGACGGAGAATTAAGAGGAGAAGACGGAGAAATAATTGATTATAAAAATGTTAGCGGAGAAATTGTCGGAGATAAATTAACAAAAAATCCCATTCCCGGAAATCAAATTTATTCTACGATTGATGCCGGTTTTCAAACATATTTTTATAATCGTTTAAAAAAAGCGTTAAATGAATTAGGTAGTCGGGCCGGAGTAGGTTTGGCTTTAAATCCTCAAAACGGAGAAATTTTAGCTTTAATAAGTTTGCCAAGTTTTAATAGTAATAAAATAGATAAAGAAGTTCTTGATAATCCTTTTAAACCTCTTTTTAATAGGGCAATTTCAGGAATTTATACGCCCGGTTCAACAATTAAACCTTTAGTTGCTTTTGCCGCTTTAAAAGAAAAAATCATTGATTCAAATAAAAAAATATTTTCAGCCGGTTATATGGAAATTCCTAATCCTTATCAACCGGAATTTCCTTCTATTTTTCCCGATTGGAAATCTCATGGTTGGGTAAATTTATATTCAGCTATTGCTCGTTCTTGTAATATTTATTTTTACGCTCTTGGAGGGGGATTGCCTTTAAATATTAAACCCACTGGAATAATTGAAAATTTAGAAAGTTTTGAGGGATTAGGAATTGAAAAATTAAAAGAATATTGGCAAAAATTCGGTTTTGGCGAAAAAACAGGAATAGATTTATTTTTTGAAGGTCAAGGATTTCTTCCCGACCCGGATAAAAAAGAAGAAAATACAGGGGAAATTTGGCGTTTAGGCGATACTTATAATGTTAGTATTGGACAGGGAGATTTTTTAGTTACGCCTGTTCAATTACTTAATTATATTGCCACTATTGCCAGTGGCGGTAAAATTTATCGTCCTTTTTTGGTTAAAGAAATAATTTCTGAACAAGGCGAACTTATAAAAAAAACAGACCCTATTATTTTAAAAGATTATTCTTCTGATATTGAAATTATTAAAGAAATTGAAAAAGGAATGATTGACACCGTGGAAAAAAGTTATGGAACCGCGCATCTTTTATCGGCTTTGCCAATTTCAGTGGCGGCTAAAACAGGAACTTCTCAAGTTGAGGGCAAAACTAAAATTAACGCTTTTTTTGTCGGTTATTTACCTTCTAATGTTTTACAAGAAAAGAAAATATCACTGGATAAACAAATAGCGATTTTGGTTTTAGTGGAGGACGCGCAAGAAGGCGGACTTAACGCCGTACCGGTGGCAAAAGATGTTTTGGAATGGTATTATTACAATAGATTAATTAAAGATTAAAGATTTATGAAATCAGAACTTCGTCAAGATTTAGTTTCCGGCGATTGGATAATAATTGCGCCGGGTAGATATAAAAAACATCTTCAATTTTTTAAAAAAGCGAAAAAAAGAGAAAAAGCTCCTATTAAAGGATGTCCTTTTAAAAACCCCGAAAAAAGCGGAAATAAAATAATTCTTGTTTATAAATCAAAAAATAATAAAAAGGATTGGGAAGTAATGCTTATTAAAAATAAATATCCGGTTTTTGTTCCTAAAAATAAGTGTGCCAAGGAGATTAAAAAAGGACCTTATTCTGTTATGGAAGGAGTTGGATGTCATGATGTAGTTATTACAAGAAATCATTATGATAATTTTGCTCATCTTAAAAAACATCAAGCAAATTTGGTTTTTAGAGCTTTTCGGGATAGGTATTTAATGCTTCGCAATGACCCTTGTCTTACCTATGTTTCTATTTTTCACAATTGGGGTCCGAAAGCCGGAGCTTCGGTTTATCATCCTCATTATCAAATGATAGCTTTGCCTATTATTCCTCCGGATGTTCAACATTCTCTTTCCGGAGCCGCTCGTTATTTTAAAGAGCATAAAAAATGTGTTTATTGCGATATGATTGATTGGGAGAAAAAAGAAAGAAAAAGAATTGTTTATGAAAATAAGGGCGCGATTGTTTTTTCGCCTTTTGTTCCTTATGAGCCATTTGAATTAAAAATTGTCCCCAAAAAACATTTGCCTTATTTTGAAAATACCTCGGATGGCGATTTGGAATGGGTGGTTGACGCGCTTCAAAATGCCTTATTTAAAATTGAAAAAAAACTGAATGACCCGGATTATAATTTTTTTATTCACACGGCTCCGCTCCAAAATAAAAACAAATATAAAAATTATCATTGGCATATTGAAATTCAACCGAAAATAAGCGTTTCTGCCGGTTTTGAGTTGGGTACGGGAATTGAAATTACGGTTTTAGATCCGGATGAAGCGGCGAAAATATTAAAAAAATAAGATTTTAAATAATGATTTCAAATATTTTGGAATTTGTTTCTCATTTTGTTTTACAAATTATAGAAATAGGCGGTTATTTTGGCGTTTTTTTCTTAATGGCTTTGGAATCCGCCAATATTCCCATTCCTTCTGAAATAATAATGCCTTTTTCCGGATTTTTGGTTGCCTCGGGCGTTTTTTCTTTTTGGTTAGTTGTTTTTATTGGCGCTTTTGGCAATTTAGTTGGTTCAATTTTTTCTTATTGGTTGGGATATTTGGTTCGTCAAGGATTTTTAAACAAAGAAAAACAAAAAATTTCAGAGGAAATTGAAAAAGCTAAACAATGGGTTAAGCGATTTGGGGATTGGGCAATTTTTCTTTCGCGACTTTTACCAGTTGTTCGGACCTTTATTTCTTTTCCTTTGGGTATTTTAAAAATAAAATCTCTTTGGCGTTTTTCTTTTTTAACGTTAGCCGGAAGTTTTATTTGGTCCGTTTTTCTTACTTATCTTGGACTTATTCTTGGTAAAAATTGGGGGGTTTTGGAATCTTATTTCAGGAAATTTGATTATTTAATTTTATTGATTATTTTGGGAGGATTTATTTGGTGGTTGTGGAGATATTTCAGAAAAGCGGATTTAAGTTCTTAATATAATTTTTGTTTATTTAAATGGCTCAATAGAATGAGCCGTTTTTGATTTTTATTAAACTTATTTTTTATTTTAAAGTTTTTGTGTATAATAAGATTAGCTAATATATGAATAAAAAAAATTATTATTTTTAATTGTCCCGATTTTGTCCAAATTTAATTTGTAAACAAAATCGAGGATCCTCGATGCCGTAATACGGCATCGGGAGAAAATGAATAAATTAATATGAATAAAAAAATTATTATTTTTAATTGGAAGATGGCACCGCAATCGTTTAGAGAAGCAAAACGATTGTTGACTTATTACAAACAACAAACAACAAACGACAAGAATTCTGAAATCGTTATTTGCCCGCCTTTTATTTATCTTGAAAATTTAAAACTCAAAAATAAAAATTTAAAATTTTCCGCGCAAGATGTTTTTTGGGAAAATCCCGCGGCCGGCAAAGGCGCTTATACGGGTGAAATTTCAGCAAAGATGTTAAAAAATATTGGCGTGGAATATGTTATTATTGGACATTCTGAGCGTAGAAAATATTTAAACGAAACCGATGAAACAATAAATAAAAAAATAAAAGTTGCGTTTAAAGCGGGGTTGAAGGTTATTTTATGCGTGGGAGAATTAAAAAGAAAATCAGGAATTAAACAAGCGAAAAATTATATTAGAAAACAGTTAGAAAAAGATTTAAAAGAAATTTCTAAATCGTCAATTAATAATTTATTGGTTGCGTATGAACCTGTTTGGGCTATTGGTACTGGCAATTTTTGTTGCTCTGAAAATGCTTTAGAAATGATTATTTTTATTAAAAATATTCTTAATTTGTTATTTAAAAATAATAAATGTCGCGTTTTATACGGTGGTTCGGTTGATTCTAAAAATATTAAAGACTTTTTAAGGTATAAAGAAATTAATGGCGTTTTGATTGGTTCGGCAAGTTTAAAACTAAAAGAAATTGAAAAAATATTGAAATAAATACAAGAAAACTTATAATTTTTAAAAGGTCGTAATAATTATAAAATTTATTAAATTTAATTAAATATGCCAATTAATGACAATTCAAAATTAAAAAATATAACAGTAGCGGTTTTTTTGATTTTTTTAATGTTGGCGGTTGTTTATTCCGTTTTCTTTGGTCCTGTTAAGCATTTTACCGATTCAATGGTTCCGACAAGAACTTTTAGCGTTTCAGCCGAAGGAAAGGTTACGGTTTCTCCAGACATTGCTAATCTTTCTTTTTCAGTAATTTCTGAGGGTTCTAATCCAAAAACAATTGCTAATGAAAATGTTCAAAAAATGAACGCCGCGATTAATTTTGCCAAATCCCAGGGAATTGAAGAAAAAGATATTAAAACAAGTCAATATAGTCTTAATCCGCGTTATGAATATGACGAAGATAAAAAAACAAGTTTTATCAGTGGTTATACTTTAACGCAAACCGTTTTGGTTAAGATTCGTAATTTAGATAAAGTTGCCGATGTTGTTGCCGGCTTGCCTGGTTTAGGAATTAATCAAATAGGTTCTATTTCTTTTGATATTGATGACCCTGAAGTATATTTAGCCGACGCTAGAAATCAGGCTTTTGAAAAAGCCGCTAAAAAAGCTGAAGAAATGGCTTCTCAAAATAATATCAAAATTGATAAGATAATCAGTTTTTCCGATTGGAATAGTTCACCGCGTTTTTATGAACAAAGCGCGAAAACAGCGCTTGGTATGGGAGGCGTAGATTCTTCCGTTCCTGTTCCTCAAATAGAACCCGGTTCTCAAGAAGTTACTGTCCAAGTTAGTATTACTTACGGAATAAAATAAATATGAATTTAAAAAAGCCCGCTATTAGCGCTATAATTATTTTAGTTTCTTTAGTGACTATAATCGGGTTATCCGGTTTAAATTTTATTATTACAGATACCTCAAAGATTGAACCCCGGCAAAATCCGGGGATTCAATCTTCGGGAATAAAAAGTATGGATAAAATTATATTAACAACTGAAGACGACGTAAAAATAGCGGCTGATTTATATTCTGTTAATAAACCGCGTTTTTGGTTAGTTTTAATCCATATGATGCCGGAAACTAAAGATTCTTATAAGGAATTTGCCAAAAGATTTCAAAATCTTGATTTTGAGAGTATTGCCATTGATTTGCGAGGGCATGGACAATCCGATGGCGGGTCGGACAGTTATCGTAATTTTTCAAACGAGGAACATCAAAAAAGTATTTTGGATTTAAAAGCAACAGTTGATTATTTGATAAAAAATAGGGGAGCGACGAAAGACAAAATTGTTTTTATTGGAGCCTCAATTGGCGCCAATTTATCGCTTCAATATATAAGTGATAATTTAGAATTTAAAACCGCGATTTTACTTTCAACGGGATTGGATTATCATGGAATAAAAACAGAATCTTTAGTTAAAAATCTTAAATTAGGTCAAAAAATATTTTTTATTTCTTCAAAAGATGATAAAAATAATGCCGAAGAAAATCAAACTCTTTACGATTTAATTCCGGATGGACTTGAGAAAAAAATAAAAATTTACGAAAATGCCGGACACGGCACCGATATTTTAAAAAACGAATCGGATTTATTCAATTTAATAATTGAGTTTATAAAACAATATGATTAATAAAAAAGATTATTTGCTTATCTCTATAATCGGTTTTTTTACCGGACTTTTCTTTTTGCCGGTTTTAAATAATATAAACTTTTCTTTTTTGAAAATTAATTTAGGAATTGGTTTATTGATTATTTTAATAATTACGATTTTTGCCGATTTGGCTTTATTTATTTTTTCATTAATTGCCCGCAAGATTCCAATATTTTTACAATTGGCAAAATTTGCCGCCGTGGGCGCTTTAAACACGTTTTTAGATTTAGGCGTTTTAAACGGTTTAATTTTATTGAGCGGAATCGCGGCGGGTTTATGGTTTTCAGTTTTTAAAGCAATTTCTTTTATATTGGCAAATATTAATAGTTATTTTTGGAACAAGCATTGGACTTTTGGCTCGTCACAAAAAGCCAATATTAAAGAGTTTGGACAATTTTTAATTGTCAGTTTAATTGGATTAGGTATTAATATTGGAATAGCTTCTTTTATAGTAAATATTATTGGTCCTTTTAAAAACTTTTCACCGGAACTTTGGGCAAATATTGGCGCTTTATTTGCCACAATAGCTTCTTTATTTTGGAACTTTATCGGTTATAAACTTATTGTTTTTAAAAAGTAAAAACAGATTTATGTTTCAGCAAGGAGTTTTATTGAAAAATCATAGTCATTATAAAATTGGCGGGCTTTCAAAATATTTTATTGAAGTAAAAACCGTTGATGAAATAATCAAAGCCATAAAAAAAACGCGTTTATTGAAAATGCCGGTTTTTATTTTAGGCGGAGGCACGAATATTTTATTTAATGATAATGGTTTTGACGGAGCAATAATAAAAATTAAGAATTCAAATTTTGAAATTCAAGATGAAATTTCTGAAAAAAAAATTATTAAAGCGGAAGCAGGATTACTTTTGGCGGATTTGGTAAACCTTGCGTTGGAAAAGGGTTTTTCCGGTTTAGAATGGGCAGCCGGCCTGCCCGGGACTCTTGGTGGCGCAATTCGGGGCAATGCCGGTTCTTTTGAGGGAGAAATGAAAGATATCATTACACAGGTAAGCAGTATTGATATTTCTAAATTGGAAGAAAAATTTATTAAAAGAAATAATCAAGATTGTAAATTTAATTATCGTTCAAGTATATTTAAAACAGAAGCAAAAAACGAAATTATTATTGAAGCAATTTTAACTTTGACAAAAGGGGATAAAAATTCAATTCGCGAAATTGCCCAAAAAAATATTAACTATCGTAAAACTAATCAACCTCTTGATTATCCAAGTATTGGCAGTATTTTTAAAAATATTGATTTAAAAAATATTCCCTTAAAACGCCATAAAGAATTTGTTTTAGTGATTAAAAAAGATCCTTTTCCCGTAATTCCTGTTGCTTATTTAATTTCAGAATCTGGATTAAAAGGAATTTCTTGTGGCGGAGCAATGATTTCGCCTAAACATCCGAATTTTATTATAAATACTTTAAATGCTTCTTCAAATGATGTTGAAAATTTGATTCAATTGATAAAAAAACAAGTAAAAAATAAATTTAATATTGAATTAACTGAAGAAATAATTAGGGTTTAGTTTGAAAGTTATTTTAAAAAATATTCATAATTATAATTATTTTAATTTGTTTTTTAGAAAAAGAAATAAATTTTTCTTTTATTGTTATAAATTTTGCTTTTTTTTGAAAAAACTATATAATAAAAACATGCAAATAGATATTAAAGCGACTAATTTGGATTTGACTCCGTCAATCCAAGAATATATAGAAACTAAAATTGGTTCTTTAGACCATTTTCTTACAAGCTTTCAATCACAAAGCGAAATTAAGGTTTTTGTTGAAATTGCTAAAAATACAAAACACTATAAAGACGGTGATGTTTTTTACGCGGAAGCGACTTTTTCTATAGGAAAAAAATCTTTTAGAGCTGAACAAGATAATGAAGATATTAGAGTAGCAATAGATAAGGTTAAGGATAAATTACAACAAGAGATTAAAAAATTTAAAGAAATTTCTCAAGATTTCAGAATTTAAAATTAAACAAATTTAATTAATAAATTTTTAAACGACGCGTTAGATAAAAAATCCGTTCTATGCGGAAAAATTATTTAGTTTTCGCGTCGTTATTAATTTAAATAATATTATGTTATTTTTTTTTAAAAAAAACCTTTTTAGTAAAAAAGATTTCGCGTCAATTATAGAAGAAATAAATTCTTTTGAACCGAATTTAGAAAAATTGACAAATGATGAATTAAAAAATAAAAGCAAAGAGCTTCAAAATAAAATTGAACAAGGAGAAAAATTAGATAATATTCTTCCTGAATCTTTTGCTTTAGTAAGAGAATCAAGTAAAAGAAATTTAAATCAACGACATTTTGATGTTCAACTTATTGGGGGAATAGTTATGCATCAAGGAAAAATTGCTGAAATGTTAACCGGAGAAGGAAAAACATTGGCAGCTACGGCGCCAGCTTATCTTAATGCTTTAACAGGTAAGGGAGTTCATGTTATTACGGTTAATGATTATTTAGCTCGTCGCGACGCGGTTTGGATGGGGCAAATTTATTATGCTCTTGGGCTTTCAGTTGGTTGTTTAACTCATGAATCCGCTTATTTATATGACCCTAAATATATTTCTCCAAAAGAAAACGAAGAATTAAACGAGAAAGATAAAGAACGAGATATTTTAGGAAGTTTTAAAATTGTTCAGGATTTTCTTAGGCCTGTTGAACGCAAAGAAGCATATTTGGCCGATATTACTTATGGAACAAATCATGAATTTGGTTTTGATTATCTTCGCGATAATCTTGCTCATCAAATTGAAAGCCGAGTTCAAAGAAATTTCAATTTTGTTATTATTGATGAAGTTGACAGTATTTTAATAGATGAAGCCAGAACGCCTTTGATTATTGCCGCTCCAGACGCGCAATCAAGCGATTATTATAAGGTATTTGCCAAAATAGCAAATCAGCTTTCTAAAGAAGAAGATTATGTTGTTGATGAAAAAATGAAAAGCGTTACCATTACGGATAAGGGAATTGATAAAGTTGAAAATTTATTAAAATTAAAAGATTTTTATGCTCCTGAAAACCTTCGGTTGGTTCATTATCTTGAATCGTCTTTAAAAGCTAAAGCTTTGTTTCATCGCGACAAGCAATATGTTGTTAATGGAGGAGAAATTATTATTGTTGATGAATTTACCGGACGCTTAATGCAAGGACGCAGATATTCAGCTGGTTTGCATCAAGCAATTGAAGCTAAAGAAAATGTTGAAGTTAAACAAGAGACTCGGACTTTTGCTCAAATTACTATTCAAAATTATTTTCGTTTATATGAAAAAATTGCCGGTATGACCGGAACAGCTCAAACATCAGCGGAAGAATTTCATAAAGTTTATAATTTGGAAGTTGTTAGCGTTCCTCCAAATAAGCCGATGACGAGAATTGATAAATCTGACCTTATTTATAAAACCACAGAAGCGAAGTATCAAGCTATTATTGAAAAAATAAGAGAACGCCATATTAATGGGCAACCTGTTTTATTAGGAACAACATCTATTACCAATAATGAGAAAATGGATTCTTTGTTAAAACAGGCAGGTATTCCTCATGAAGTTTTAAATGCTAAAAACCATGAAAGAGAGGGTTCTATTATTGCTCAAGCTGGAAGAGCTGGGGCGGTAATCGTAGCCACTAATATGGCTGGTCGGGGAGTTGATATTATTTTAGGAGGTAATCCTTTTAGCGAGGAAGAAGCGGAAAAAATAAAAGCTTTGGGCGGTCTTTATGTTATTGGCACGGAAAGACACGAAGCGCGTAGAATTGATAATCAGCTTCGCGGTCGTAGCGGACGCCAAGGAGATCCGGGATCCACTCAATTTTTTCTTTCTTTAGAAGATGATTTACTTAGAATTTTTGGCGGTCAAAAAATAAAATCTTTAATGGAAAAATTTAATCTTCCCGAAGATCAACCTATTGAATCATCAATAGTTTCTAAAGCCGTTAATGAAGCTCAGAAAAAAGTGGAAGGATTTAATTTTGACCTTCGTAAACATTTATTAGAATATGACGATGTTTTAAATAAACAACGAACAGCTTTTTATAAAAAGAGAGAAGAGATAATAAAAGAAGAAAATTCTGATGATAAAATCAATAAAGACAATGAACAAAATATTAAAGCGATTAAGTTGAATATGTTGGATGTTTTATGGATGAATCATTTAGAAAACATAGAAGCTTTACGAGACGCCGTGGGAATGAGAGCTTATGGTCAACATGACCCATTGGTTGAATATCGGCGCGAAAGCTATGGTCTTTTCAAGGAAATGATAGCAACGTTTGAAAAATGGTTGGAAGAAAACGAGAAAAAAATAATGGGTATAATTAAATCGGAAAATACGCAAAATCAACAAATAAAAACCGCGAATATTAATAATCAAACAGTGTCTGAATTAGGAAATTTTAAAAAAGTGGGACGTAATGATCTTTGTCCGTGCGGGTCGGGAAAAAAATATAAAAAGTGTTGCGGTAAATAAAATACAAAATTATGATTAGCTATCAAGACTTTGAGAAAGTAGATATAAGAATAGGGGAAATCATAAAAGTAGAAGATTTTCCAGAGGCCAGAAAACCAGCTTACAAATTGACTATAGATTTTGGCACAGAAATTGGTATTAAAAAATCTTCTGCGCAGATTACGAAACACTACTCAAAAGAAGATTTGATCGGAAAATTAGTCATGGGGGTTGTGAATTTTCCTCCCAAACAAATTGGCCCCTTTGTGTCGGAAACTCTTACGCTGGGATTACCAGATGAAAATGGTGATGTAGTATTATTGAGTCCGACTAAAAAGGTGCCGAAGGGTGGAAAAATGTTCTAATTCCTGCGGACATAGGAATAAAAACAAAAAGTGTTACGGTAAATAAATTTATGAAAAAGTTATTTACACTTTGTATAATTTATCAAAATCCAATGGTATTGCTTGGAATGAAAAAGCGTGGATTTGGATTGGGAAGATGGAATGGATTTGGCGGTAAAGTTCAAAATGGAGAAACAATAGAAAATGCCGCTAATAGAGAATTAAAAGAAGAAGCCGGCATAGAAGCGAAATTTTTGGAAAAAGTCGGGATTATAGATTTTGAATTTGAAAACAATCCGGAAATTTTGCAGGTTCATATTTTTAAAACGGAAGATTTTTTCGGTGAATTAAAAGAAAGCGAAGAAATGAAACCGCAATGGTGGCATATAGATAAAATTCCATTTAAGGAAATGTGGCCTGATGATATATATTGGATGCCGTTATTTTTAAACGGAAAGAAATTTAAAGGAAGATTCTTTTTTGGTGAATCTGATGTTATTCTTGAACAGGAATTATTAGAAGTAAACGAAATATAATTTCTGTGGGATACTACTAAATATTAAAAGTATTGTAAAAAAAAGTAAGAATAAATATATTAGAATAGGAATTATTGGAAGTATGCAATATACAGAAAAAATGCTTGAAGTTAGAGACAATTTAATTAGATTGGGGCATGATGCTTTTGTGACAAAATTACACAAGGCGTTTATCGGAAAAAGCGACGAAGAAAAAGAAAAAATAAAAATTTATCAGAAAAACAATATGGACGCGATTCGGGAATTTTGGAATGTAATGCAAAATGCGGATGCCGTTTTAGTTCTTAATTTTGATAAAAATGGGATTAAAAATTATATTGGCGGTAATACGCTTATGGAAATTGGATTTGCTCACGTTCTGAATCAGAAAATATTTTTATATAATTCCATTCCCGATATCCCTTACTATAAAACAGAGATAGAAGCTGTTAAACCAATCATTATTAATGGTGATTTATCAAAGATAGTATAAATTCTTAATATTTTAAAACAATAAGTTCGCTTCTTAAAAAATATGAGCCAAACATGATAAATCCGAATATTTATTTTAATAAAGAAGCGCGAGAAACGTGGCATAATTTTCCTAATTATGACGAGAAAATCAAAAAATATGGTTTGATTGTTTGGGAATTGAAATAAATATGGTTAAAAATATAAAAAGAAATAGAAAAGCACCTGATTCTGGAACAAAGTTTTATGCGACTGGTTTGGCTGGTTTGCAAAAAAAAGAAATAAAATTTCTTGAATCAATTTTAGAACCGGTTAATAAATATTTTGATTGTTTATTGTCTAAAATTCCACCGCATATTTCCTGTCGGTATTTGGGCTATAAAGATGAAGTTTCTTTTAAAGAAATTAAAAAAATAATTTTGGATTTAAAAAAAATTTATAAAGATTTTTTGCCTCTTAAATGTTCTTTAGGCGGTTTATTTGGCAGTTGGGAACGCGATCCAAATTATGAATCCAAACTTTTAATGATTAAAGTTGAGTCTCCTGAATTAAATCTTTTACATAAAAGAATTTTAATAAAAACAAAGAAATTTCCTGTTTTTTCAGATGTTGAAAATATTAATTTTAATCCTCATTTTACGCTTGGAATTTTAAAAAAAGAATTTACTAAAAAAATTCCTCAAGAAGTTTCTGAATTTATAAAAAACGCAAAAATTAATTCTTTTAAGGTTTGTCTTAAAAAGGCTTATATTCATTCCGAAAAAGGAATGGATTTTGAATATATAGTTGTTTAATTTATCATATTAATGTAAAATTTTTATTAAAAATAAAATTTTTTTAAGGCATTTTTTAATATTTTTAGAGCTTTTAAAAAGGTTAAGAATTAATTGAATAAATATATTTAAAAACCGCTTAAATAAGGGATTTTTTATCCACTTATCAGTTTAAAAAATACTTGTTTTTATATCTGTTTTTGCTATAATAAAAGTACCCAAACGCGGGTATTTTGTTTTGCGATTAAAAAAGTATTTATAATAAAAATGCCTAAAAAAATAGAAAAAAAGGAAATTGAGAAACAAATAAAACCTTCTAAAGAGTCAAAATCAGCTTCATATGAAGCTAAGGATATTTATGTTTTAGAAGGATTAGAGCCTGTTAGAAAAAGACCGGGGATGTATATTGGTTCTACGGGAGCGGATGGTTTGCATCATTTGATTTGGGAATGCGTTGATAATTCTATTGATGAGGCAATGGGCGGTTTTGCTCAAAATATTAAAGTTGAAATTTTGAACGATAATAAAGTGGCGATTACCGATGATGGTAGGGGAATTCCGGTAGATATTCATCCTCAAACTAAGAAATCGGCCTTAGAAACCGTAATGTGTACTTTGCATGCCGGAGGAAAATTTGGCGGAGATTCATATAAGGTTGCCGGCGGTTTGCACGGAGTTGGAGTTTCTGTGGTAAATGCTTTATCTACTTGGGTAAGAGTTGAAGTTTGCAGAGATGGAAATCTTTATTTTCAAGAATATAAAAAAGGTAAACCTCAATATAGCGTAAAAAAAGGAGAAAAATGTTTAAATTCAGGAACAAAAGTTATTTTTAGTCCGGACCCGGAAATATTTTCAAATACGGAATTTAATCAGAAAAGAATTTTAGACCATCTTCGCCAGCAGGCATTTTTAACAAAGGGAGTAAAAATAGAATTTATTGACTGGAGAAATAAAACTCCTTTTTATTATTCTTTTTGTTTTGAGGGTGGATTATTGGCTTTTATTAAATATCTTAATTATTCCAATCAACCAATTCAAAAAGAAATTTTTTATACAAATAAAGTTTATGAAAATATAGATGTTGAAGTAGCTTTTATTTATAACCAGGAAATTGAAGTTCAAGAAATGAGTTTTGCCAATAATATTTATACTCCTGACGGGGGAATGCATTTGACCGGTTTTCGTTCGGCTTTAACCAGGAGCTTGAATGATTACGCCAGGAACAACAATTTTCTTAAAACTTCAGATGACAATTTAATTGGCGATGATATTCGGGAAGGATTGGTTGTTGTTGTTTCCGTAAAATTAAAAGACCCTCAATTTGAAGGGCAAACTAAAGCTAGATTAGGAAATCCTCCGGCAAGAACCGCGGTGGAAACAATAGTTTCTGAGGCATTAAAAGAATTTTTGGAAAAAAATTCTTCTGAAGCCAGACCTATTATTGAAAAATGTCTTTTAACGGCCAAAGCCAGGAAAGCGGCTCGGGCCGCCAAAGATACGGTTTTAAGAAAAGGAATTTTAGAGGGCATGACTTTGCCTGGTAAATTGGCTGATTGTTCTTCGCGAAATCCGGAAGAATCGGAATTGTTTATAGTTGAAGGAGACAGCGCCGGAGGTTCGGCTAAATCCGCTCGCGATCGAAAATTTCAAGCAATTTTGCCTTTGCGAGGAAAAATTTTAAACGTTGAAAAATCTCGGGTTGATAAAATACTTTTAAATAAAGAGATTCGTTCATTAATTATGGCTATTGGCACAGCTATTGGTAAAGAATTTAATATTTCTAAAATTCGTTATCATCGGATTATTATTGCTACTGATGCCGATGTTGATGGCGCTCATATTAGAACTCTTCTTTTAACTCTTTTTTATAGATATTTTATTGAGATAATTGAGAATGGATATCTTTATATTGCTCAGCCGCCTCTTTATCAAATTAAAGCTGGAAAAGAAATAAAATATGCGTATAATGATAAAGAAAAAGAAGAAATTTTAAAGGAATTTTCAAAAAACGAGAAAAAACAGTTGACTAAAATAGGCATTCAGCGTTATAAAGGATTAGGAGAGATGAATCCAGAACAGCTTTGGGAGACCACTATGAACGGAAAAAATAGAATATTAAAACAGGTTACTATTGAAGACGTTCAAGAAGCGGAAAGACTTTTTGATATTTTGATGGGAGAAGTGGTTGAACCGAGAAAACATTTTATTCAAAGCCAAGCAACAATGGTTAAAAATTTAGATATATAAAAATTATTTAAAT
>JAFGBB010000014.1 GCA_016933365.1 Candidatus Wolfebacteria bacterium
AGCCATATATTGTCATATGCCTGCCAGAATACCTTCCTTTCATATTTTTTTTCAACGCCCTAAGTGGATAGTATCATATGAACCAGCACAGGTGGATATTTTTGAACTGGAGGAAAAACCCGGTTGGAGATTTAAGCGAAAATTTAAGGTAGGATTGTTGAGAAGAAAGTGGTATACGGTTTTTAAGATAGAATTAGATAATTGGGTTGATAACGAACGAGGATGTGTTAACTCTATTGAGGAAGCGTTGGACTATCAGTGGTGTAATATCACCGTCTTTCTTTATAAGCGGGATTATGTCGAACAAGTCAAAAATATTGCCCAGAGATACGAGGAACTTAGCGGTCAAGGAACATTTATAGAAAAATACTTTTAATATGAGATTAGTTATTTACTTTATTTATTATTTAGATAAAAGGCACCATTCCTTATAAGAATTTGGTGCCTTTTTTAACGGCTCATAAACGGCTCATCGGTTGGGCCGTTTATGAGCCGTTTAAAATGCGATAAATAAAGGGGTTTAATAAAATAAACAAAAGAGGGACAATTCCATACTTAAATTTAAGCGCGTGGTTGACTTTTTAATCAATTTATGCTTTTATTAAGGTAATTAAAGGATGGAAGTCCTTTATAAAAATATAAAGAACATTAATAATTTTATAAGAAATAGATATAAAAAACTTTTGATTAGCCGATTGGCTAGGAAGGAGAAAAGAAAATGGAACACTTTTTAATTGGAACATATATCGGTTTCGGGGTTATTGGCGTTGTGGTTATCATTTTTGTCATAATAGGTTTAGTTTATTTCTTGGCAAAAAATAACATCATATGGACACTGGCTCAGGAAGGAAGAGTAAAGGCAATTATGCAGTTTAACCGATTTAGAAAATTGGTAATGTCCTACGAGGATCATGTTTTAGATCCGGAAACATGGGATATTAAAGAGAATGTTTCTAGTAAGCTCAAGAAAAAATTTTTCTCTCGTTTAGGATTAAAGCTGGTAGGAGTCCCTTTTATTCATTCTGTTTATACTTATCCTTTTAGATGGACATCTTTTGAGCAAGGGGAAAATAATGGTGTATTAATCCAAAAAACTATTTCCCATGATGAGCTCTTAGATTATATCTTAGTCCAGGATGATGTATATTACAGTTTTATTCGGGAAGCGGAGACCAGAGACATGGTGCCGGTTGATTTGGATTTATTGTTGACGATACGGATAGTAAATCCGTATAAGGCTCTTTTTAGGGTTCAGAATTGGCTGGAAGCGACCCAAAATCAATTAAAACCTGTCCTTAGAAGTTATATTTCGGATAACTCATTTAGTGAATTAATTATTAGAAAAGAGGGCTTAGGAAGAGAGGCTGAAAATCTTTTGACAACAAGAGATCTTGGTAGTTATTTGGAGCGCCATTATGGCGTCCGGATTAAAAAAGTCGGGATTGTAAGAATTGATCCGTCCGGCGAAAGGGGAAAAATCTATCAGGAAGCAGCTTCAAAACAATGGGAAGCGGAAAAAGAGAGTGAAAAAATCAGGACATTAGCAGATGTTGAAGTTGAAAGAATAGGTAAGGTTTATGGGAAAATTGAAGAGTTTCCCGATGGTCTTTCCATTAAAATGATGGAAACCATCCAGGCGGGCTCCGAAAAACAGGGAAATTGGATTATTCCTTTTTCTGTCCAAGATCTATTTAAAGGATTAATGAACAAAGGAGGTGATAAGTAGATGGAAAATTCTCTTTTAGTTTTGTTTGGCGTGGTAGGGACGATAATAGGCTTTGGGCTATTCCTGTTTTTGCTTTATTGGCTTATCAAAAATAAAAGGTGGAATTATCTGGCCCTTACAGCCTCGTTGTGTGTTGTTTTGCCTTTAATGATGTGGGGGATAAGTCTCTATAAGCCAGCAGGTAAAGACCAAGAAAAAATCCCCTATATTGCTCTCCATACCTTTTCCGATACGGAAAATACAATTTTTTTCCCTATTGCTCCGGATAGATGGGAAGGAGTGCAGGCGCCTCCAGATGCTACCGCTTATACGGTTGGCGTAATTGGTGATGATTCCTCTTGGCGTCAAATAAGGACTTGGAAAGGAGTAGACGGTCCCATACTCAAAAAAAGAGAATTGTCTTATATGGATATTCCGCGAAACAAGAAAATAAGCGCGGCGACCTTTTGGGTAAGGGGCGAGGGTTATGCGGTGATTGTGACTGAAAGGCCGGGTAAGAAGATAGCACCGAAATCATGGCCTAAGATAGAATAGAGTCGAAATAAATCAATGTAATTTTCAAAAACAACTACGAGCCCATTATATTTTAAGGGCTCGTTTTTTTATTAAACTATTTTATTATATTTAAAATTATTAAAACGCTTCCTTTGGATATTAAAATAATAATAAAACCGATAACCGCGTACGTAATTGTGGTTTTGCCTTTTTTGATTTTTTCCGGGTTATCCTGGGCAGTCATAATCTGAAAACCGGCAATGAGAATCATCAGCGCTAAAATAGGGAAGCTGATATAAATAAGATAGGTTAAAACATTATTAATAATGTTAATAATACTATTTTGTCCCAAGGGATTCTTAAGTTCTATGCCTCCATCGGTGATTGGGCCTATTTGTCCAAAAACCCTGTTGGTTAAAAAAAACGAGCCGGATAATATCAGGCCGGTTAATTTCAGCTTAAAAGAATTTAATTTTTTTAAAATAGTCATTATTGATTTTAGAAACCCAGCCCCAAAAGGAGCTGGGTTTTTTAAAATATTTATTAAGCGGTTGGATTAGCTAAGAAGCTCCTGATTATTATTTCAAATCCGACTGCTAACAAAGCAACGGCAATTGCTACTGCCGCGTAAATAATTTGATTTTTGGCTTTTTCCACTTTTTCCGTATCTCCTCCGGCTGTTAAATAAGTAAAGGCCGCAAAGAGAATAAATAATACCGCAAGAATAAAGAAAAGAATATAAACCCATCTGACAACATTTCTTATAATCTCAACTATTCCTCCTACGGTTGATGGTCCGACATATTTGTTGCTAACGCCTGGAATATTTGCTTCTGGTGCTTGTCCAAGGGCGACACTTGATAATCCTAATACGCCAATAACTGAAACTATAAGGGAAATTTTAGCAATTTTTGATAATTTCATAATTTATTTTGGTTTAATTTTTTATTCCGACCTTTTTAAATTATTTTGATATCGTTATTTTAAATTTAATTTATTATTGCGATTATACGGAAATTGTTTCGGGAAAATTATTTTGTTGATTTTCACCAGTATCTTTTCCTTCTAAAAAATTCGCAATAATATTTAATGTTGCAAATGATAATAAGGCAATAGCAATGGCAATAGCGGCATAAATTAATTGATTTTTGGCGCTTTTTATTTTTTCCGGCTGGTCTCCTCCGGTTAAAAAATTGAAAGCGGCTATGATTATAAATAAAATTGCAATAATGAAAAATAACGTATAAACCCACTTAACAACACTGGCAACAATATCTAATAATCCTCCGGCTGTGTCTATTGGAGAATCCTGAACTCCAAGCTCTTTAGCTGTTGGTATCTTACCCGGGGTAACAGCTTTGGTTAAAATAGGCGCGCAGGCGAACAAGATTAATAAAAAAACAAAAGTAAATTTTTTAATAGACATATTAATTATTTGTTATAAAAGATTTAATAATTTGAGCCGCGCCAGTTGAAATTAAGGCAATGGCAATGGCGATTACTGCCCAAAAAATTTGATTTTTGGCGCTTTTTATTTTTTCCGGCTGGTCTCCTCCGGTTAAAAAATTGAAAGCGGCTATGATTATAAAAATAATTGCTATAATAAAGAAAATAGTATAAGTATATTTTACTATTTTTGCTAAAATTACAAAAACATCATCAGGGTCGTCAATTGGAGAACCCTCGGCTAATTCTTCAGCCGCTTTATTAAAATCATATTCTTCAGCTAAAGCAGGAACATTAAAAGATATTGCGCTAAATAAACTCATAAACACAAAACTTATTAATAATATTTTTGTTGTTTTTTTCATAAATTTATTGATTTATTTTAACATTCTAATTTATTCCAAGGACCGATTTTTAAATTATCCCATCCTTGGCCGATTGTTTTAATTATTGTATCAATAATAAGGTAGGAAAACAAGACAATAATTAGTCCTGTTAAAGCCGCGGTAAGAATTTGTCGCCCTTTAGAAGCGCGTTCAGTGGAACCGCCCGCAGTCATTATCATTATTCCTCCAACTATAATCATTATTATAGCCAAGGGAATGGCTAAATAAATCATAAAATCAACTATATTTTTAACTAAAATCATTAAATGACACCAAGTGCATTCTACTCCTGTATTGCCACCGCAAGGGACTAAGGCGGCTTGAGCAATAGAAGTTAAAAACAATAAACAGAAAACGGAGATTAAAGTAATTTTTTTAATTTTTCGCATAATATTTATAATGAATTTAATTCGTTTTCAGCTTGTTTTAATGCTTGTTCTGGATTTAATCTTCCATTTAGAACATATTCTAACATATTAGAAAAGATTTGTCCAGTGGTAACATAGTCAGGCTGAGGCCAGGAACGAGCAGTTAGAGATTGTTTGGCAAAAACTCCTATATTGGAATCGTTTTTATATTTTTCAATTAATGAACGCAAGGCAGGCGGTTTTTGTCCTGTTTGAACATAAACCTCAGAAATTTGAGAATCAATTGTTGCCGAAAAAACAAAATTCCAAGCCGCGTTTTGTTTTTTACTTTGATTGGAGACGCTTAATCCCCAATAATTAGCATAATTAATGGGTTGATTTTGATCAGGATTAGATGTTTGAAGCATTGGACTAACGCCTATATTAATGTAAGGATTTTTTGCTTTTATTAAGGGAATAGAAGACGAATAATCAAATATAACAGCGGTTGACCCTTCGGCAAAGCTATCAAGAGAATTGCGTAAATTTTGATTCCAGGTGTAATAAGAACTTGAAGGGTTGCTGAATTGGAGATAAAAATTTAGAGCGGAAAGACCTTCGGAACCGAAAATTATTTCATTATATTGACTAACCATTTGACTGCCAAATTGAAGCATCAAAAGCATCAATAAATTTGAAGCGGAATTTATGTTTTTTTCAGAACCCCCCAATGCCGCGGCTGGTTTAATAATTTGATTAAGCGCGTTTACCTGTTTCAGTTGAGAGATAAGATTTTGAAAGTCTTGCCATGTTTTTGGAGGAACAGCAATAGATTTTGAATCAAAAATATCTTTGTTGTAAATAAAAGCTAAGGTGTCAATATAAAGGGGTAGCGAATAGATTCTTCCGGCTGAAACAAAATTTTGTTCAACTACGGTAGGAAATAGTTGTCGGAATTGGCTTAAAGGAAGATAAGACTCAGGAATTGGCGCAACTTTATTAGAATGTTTTGATAGCCAGCTATTATGAAACATAAAAATATCCGGAGCTTGTCCCGTGGCTAAGGCGTTTAAAAGAGAACTTTCGTAATTATTAGAATTGAAAACGCGGTAAGTGATTTTTATACCTGTTCCTTTTAGCGCGTATTCGTCTATCATCTTTTTAATGGCATCTGAATTATCCGCGTCAGAAACGCCCCAAAAGACGATTTCGGTTTGTTCTGCCGTTCCAGAGCCAAACCCTCCGTTATTGCCTGATTTTTTTAACCCGGGAATAATTCCAAGAAGCATTAAAATAAAAAATAAAACAACCAGACCGATTATTCCTATTATAATTATTTGATTGCGGGATAAATTCATCCCGTTAAAAATCCGTTTTATATAGTAAAATCTAATTTCAACAGATTTTTTATTTAATTTATTTTAATTGGACAAAAATATTTTTACCAAAAATTTTTAATAATTTCTTATTAACTTCAATTTTATTATAAACATACTATTCCGGCAACCTTGTCTCCTTGTTTAAGTCTCATAATTTTTACTCCTGAGGTTGCTCGTCCGGCGGTTCTAATACTGGATATTTGGGTTTTAATAATTTGCCCTTTATTGGAAAGAGCCAATAATTCTTCTTCGTCAGTAATAATTTTAGCGCTGATTATTAATCCTGTTTTTGGCATTATTTTAGAAGTTTTAATTCCTTGTCCGCTACGGCTTTGAACTTTATATTGATTAAGCGGTGTTTGTTTGGCAAAACCGTTTTCAGTTACTATTAAAAATTTTTGATTTTTATCGTTTATTTTTATTATATCAAGTCCCGCGACAAAATCACCTTTTTTTAATTTAATAGCTTTAACTCCCGTGGCGGTTCGTCCCATTGCTCGTAATTGAGTTTCTTTAAATCTGATGGCTTGTCCTTGAACAGTCGCTAAAATAATTTCATCTTTTCCGGCAGACATTTTAACCCATTTTAGTTCATCGTTTTTTTGAAGTTTAATGGCAATAAGACCGCTTCTTCTAACATTGGTAAAATCTTTAAGAATAGTTTTTTTAATAATGCCATTTTTAGTTGCCATTACTAAATAATTTTCATTTAATTCTTTATTTTTATTGCCTGAATAAGAAATAATCGCGCTGACTTTTTCGTCAGAAGGGATTTCAAGGAAGTTTTGAATAATTTTACCCTTAGCTGTTCTGGAAGCGGAAGGAATTTCATAAACTTTTGTTTGAAAAGCTCGTCCTTTATCGGTAAAGAATAAAATGTTGTCGTGAGTATCAGCGGAAATAAAATGAGAAATGAAATCTTCGTCTCCGATTTCCGAGCCGAGAATTCCCTTTCCTCCGCGTTTTTGAGAGCGAATAATAGTTGGAACCGCCTTTTTAATATAACCGCTTTGAGAAAGAGTAATAATCACTTCTTCTTGAGGAATAAGGTCTTCTTCTTTAAATTCTTTTAATCCGGAAACAATTACTTTAGTTCGGCGTTCGTCTCCGTAAGATTTTTTAAGTTCTAAAAATTCTTCTTTAATGAGTTTAAGAATTTTTTGCGGGCTTTTAAGCAGGGATTGTAATTCATTGATTAATTTCTTTTTTTCTTTTAATTCATTTTCTATTTTTTCGCGTTCCAGTCCGGCAAGGGTTTGGAGCTTCATTTCTAAAATAGCAGAAGCTTGAATTTCAGTAAATTTGAATTTTTTAATAAGATTTTGTTGAGCCTCTTGACGGTCTTTTGATTTTTTAATGGTGGAAATTATTTCATCAATTGATGAAAGAGCTTTTGATAAGCCCTCAAGAATATGAGCCCTTTCTTGAGCCTTTTTTAATTCAAATTTGGCGCGACGTTCAACAATTAATTGTCGGTGTTCTAAATGAGCCGCTAAAATTTCTTTTAAAGAAAGAAGTTGAGGTTGAAGTCCATTAGAAACTAAAGCAATCATATTAAGATTAAAGTTTTTTTGAAGGTCGGTGTATTGATAAAGTCGGTTTAATATTTTTTGAGGATTTACGTCGTTTTTAAGTTCAATCATTATTCTAAGTCCATCTTTATCGCTTTCATCTCTTAAGTCGCGAACGCCCTCAATCTTTTTGTCTTGAACAAGTCCGGCAATTTTGGTAATAAGTTCGGCTTTATTTACTTGATAAGGAATTTCAGTGATAACAATATTAAATTGTCCGGCTTTGCGTTCTTCAATTTCCGCTTTTGCTCGGCAAGTTATGGCGCCTTTTCCTGAGACATAAGCGTTAACAATAGCTTTTTTATCATAGATAATTCCGCCCGTGGGAAAGTCCGGTCCTTGAATAAATTCCATTAAATCTTCAGTTGTTGCTTTAGAGTTTTCTATTAAATAAATGAGGGCGTCAATAACTTCGTTTAAATTATGAGGAGGAATACTTGTTGCCATTCCTACGGCAATCCCCATAGTTCCGTTTAAAAGAAGGTTTGGCAGTTTAGCCGGTAAAAGAGTAGGTTCTTTTCGGGAATCGTCATAATTTTGTCGCCAATCAACGGTTTCTTTTTCAATATCAAATAAAATTTCTTCTGAAATTTTACTGAGTTTTGCTTCAGAATATCTCATAGCCGCGGCCGCGTCTCCATCAATTGAATTATGAACAAAAACGCCTGCGGCTAAAGCAAAGTTATGGGTTTTAGGAATTGTTAAATCATAAACATCTTCCTTTTTTTGAACTTTTTGAATTTTTATTATGCGGTGATTTCCATAAAGAGTTTGGCGGATAAGATCGGGATTATTATTGAAATATTTTGAAACTCCGGTTTTCCATAAAGTTGCCGCTCCATAAGTATATTTTTTCCGCCGAATTTTTTCATAATTTTGTTCATTTAGAATAGTGTTGGAACGCATAACTTCCTCGCATATTTTTAAGAATTTAACTTTTCCGGTTTGATTGGTTATGCGATTTTTATTTGCTTTTACTATTTTTTCACTAAACAACTTACGATATTTTGGATTTTGCCAAAGTCGTTTTAGGGTTTGAGTCGCTCTTTCAGAGAATTCTTTTCTTTTTTCCGGATGAATGAAAATATATTGCTTAGTTGATTCGCTTAATATTTTTCTCATTTTTTCTCTGTATTCGGGATTGCGCCAATTTTCTAAATTTCGTTTTGACATCTCCTCTGCTTTTTTAATCCTATTTTTTTTATCAGACCAGTAATTATTTCTGCCTTGTTCAAGTTTTGCCCGATAAATTGGGTTTTGATGTTGTTGAGACGCGTTTTTATAATGAATTTTCCAGTGTTCTCCCCAATGAACTTTTAAGATATTATTCGGATTATTGTTTAATTTATTAAAATCTTTGTGATGACGGACTCGGCCGGCGTTTTTTTCATATATTTTTTGAGTAAGATTATAATTATCCGCAAGATGATGCGCTGGAATCCATTGTCCTGTTTTGTTTTGATGAATAAGCAAATATCCTTCTCTTTTTAGTTTGTCGGTTTTTTCCGAAAATTTCGCGTAAAGAGGCATTAAAGAATCTTCGGGAGTTAATAAAGAAGCTTCTTTATAGTTTCCATTTTTAAGCATAAAACGATGATTGGGCGTGCATTTTATTACTTCTCCATTGTCAAGAAATATCTTTATTAAATCCGCCTTTTTAATGGTTAAACGCGGTTTAATTATTTCGGCAATATTTATTAATCCCGATTTGTTTATTGTATATGTATAATTCTTTTTTCCTTGTTTGTCTTCTTTGATTAATTCTTTAAAGCTTAAATCGCGACCATCGGTTAATTTGACCTTGGTATCTTTTGTGAAGCAACCGAAATTTCCTTGTCCTTGTACTAAAGGATAGCGAAGAGAAAAATCTTGAGCCATTCGCACCATAGCGTCATAGACCGCGGAATCTCCGTGAGGATGGTATCTTCCGAGACACGAACCGACAACAGTTGCCGATTTTCTGAATTTAGCGTTATGAAATAATCCTTCTTCCCACATTGTCCAGAGTATGCGTCTTTGGACGGGCTTTAATCCGTCTCTGACATCGGGCAGAGCGCGAGAAACTATTACTGACATTGCGTAGCTCAAATAAGAGTCGCGTAATTCTTCGGTTATAACGCGTTTTTCAACTTTTCCAATTTCATTTTTTTCTATTTCTTTTGGCATATTTTTAAATAATTATTTTATTATAATAGTTTTTTCTTTTGTTAATTCTAAAAATAAATTGATAAAAAAATCTTTAATGGATTGAAAAATAACAATTAATCCGTTTTTAAATATTTGCCAAAAACCAATGGTTTTTTCAGGATTAATTTTTGAAACATTTGAATTTGTTGTAAATTTTAAATAAATTAACCAAATTATTATTATTAATAATATTGATATGGCGCTTGCTCCTATTAACCATCGTTTTTTTATATTTTCATCCGAGTTTTGGATTTTCTTTAAGAGTTCGCGAATTTTCACAAATTTAAATTTTTAATTTTAAAATACAAAATCAACGATATTATTAAATTTATTTACGTAATTAGCTATTTTAAGCTTTTAATATTATTATTTCTGTTTTTTCCATACCGTCCAATTCTTTTTTCTTTATTGTTAATTTTTCTTCTCCTTTTGTATTTTTATTTTTTGAACCATTAAATTCATCAAGAAAATTTTCAATTTTTTCAGCGGGTCTTTTTAATAAAGGAATTTTAAAAAAACAAGGAATAACTATTTTAGGTTGAATTTGTTTTATTATTTTAGCCGCTGTTTTTTGTTCAATAAACGGTTTACCTCCGGCAGGGATAAACAATATATCAATTTTTTCAAGTTTTTCCAAAATAATAGGCTCGGGAGAATTTGAAGAGTGTCCTAAAAAACAAAGATTTATATTTTCCATTTCTACTAAATAAACGCTTTTTAAAAAATTTTCTGAAGATTCTGCCGGTAAAAGAAAGCCGTTGATATTTATGTTTTTAATATTATATTCGCCGGGTCCCCAAATAATATGACCCATGGAATCATCGGTTGATTGTTCTGTTATTGGTATGGGAGTAAGCGTTTTAAGAATAATATCAGATTTAAAACGTGGCGGCGTTAAACCGATTTTTTTATCAAAAGGGTCTGTTAGAATGGTTGTTTCTCCGCTTTGAATTTTAAAACATCCTTCTCCGTAAAAATTTATTACCATAGATTTTAATTTATTATTTAATAATATCTTATTTTAATTAAAGTTTCAATATTGTTTTACACATAGACATTTTGCACTCCGGATAACCTGAGGAATTCATTTGGAGTCAATCCGTTCAAACCGCAGTGTTCCATATTG
>JAFGBB010000015.1 GCA_016933365.1 Candidatus Wolfebacteria bacterium
AAAACAAATCCAATATTGCGGGTTTTACCCTGATGGAAATTATTATTTATATAGTAATTTTTACCATAATTGGGGGTTTTTCTACCGCTATTTTATTGAATATTGTTCAAGTTCAACAAAGAGAATCAGCTTCATCTGAACTTGCCGGACAAATGAATTTTATTTTACAAACTATTCAACGGTTGGTGAGAAGCGCTTCAAATATAGAAATAGAAGCTGGAGCAAACACATCTATTCTTAAATTAAGAATGGCTGATTCTGCCAAAGACCCTACTTGTATTTTTTTAACTGACGGGATTATTAAAATAAGCGAAGGACCTGACGAGTCTTTTGTAAATTGCTCCGCTAATGCCGTTGATTTAACGGACGATAAAATTATTGTTGAGAACCTTAACTTTAAAAAATTCACTTCTTATCCCGGACATGATTCGGTTTCAGTTGATATTCAACTTACTTATAATAATGAAAAACTTGATTCTGTAATAGAAAGAACATTGCAAACTTCTATTTCTAGAATTTCCGCCGCTACTTTTGACGCCAATATTCTTCCCGGAGATTCAACTTACGATATTGGTCAAGTGGGTTCTCCTTGGCAGAAAATTTTTATGAGCAATGGAAGCGCTATCAGGCCTTCATATACTTTTGCCAGTAGCACTATGCTTGGTATTTACAGTCCTTCTTATAATGTTCTTGGTTTTACCGTTGATGGAGTTGAAAGAATGAGAATAAATGAAAAAGGAAACATTGGTATTAAAACCACAAATCCGGGATATACCTTAACGGTTAATGGCGCGGCATGGGTAGCTTCCGGCGCTTGGTCTGGTTCGGATATTAGATGGAAAAAAGATATAGTTTCTTTATCTTTGTCCGATTCTTTAAATAAAATTAAACTGCTTAATCCAATAAGTTTTATTTGGAAAAACGAAGAATATTCCGATATGCATTTTAATAATGGAATTCAATTTGGTTTTATTGCTCAAGAAATGGAAAAAATTATACCTGAAATTGTAACTATAAATAATGACGGCTATAAAGGAATTTCTTATGAGCGTCTTGTGCCGATTTTAACAGCGGCTATTCAGGAACAGCAAAAACAAATAGATGAATTAAAAACTGAAATAAATATTTTAAAGACAAAATAATAATAGAAATTTTTTAAAAGTCGTTTATAAAATAATAATAAATTTTTATAATGAAATTAAGAAGATTAGAAGTTTTTTTGGAATTCCTTGTTTTTGGCGTGGTGGTTGGCGTAATTGAAGACGCTATTGCCGTAAAATTAGTAACAGGAGAACCAATAACTTTAAGGGTTTTAGGCGTTATTTTATTGGTTGCTATTCCTTTTGCTTTTTTGGGAGAAATAGTGGTGGATAAAATAAATTTTATTAAACTTTTGGAAAAAATTTTTAAAAAAGAAGAAGCGTCTGAAAGGGTTTAGTTATTGACAAAAACACCTTATTTTACTAATCTTAAATAGGTAAAAAACAATGAATAAATTAGTTTTATATTTTAAGCGATATAAAATTTAGTAAAAATTTAGCCAACTAAATAAACTTTTAAAAAAGAGGGCTAAATCCCTTATTTTTTTAGGTAAAAATAATATGGCATTTATATTGGGAAAAAAAATGAAAATGTCTCAAATTTGGAAAGATGAAAAAGTCGTTCCGGTAACTTTTATTCAAGCAGGACCAATTACCGTGACTCAATTAAAAACAAAAGAAAAAGACGGTTATGACGGTATTCAAGTTGGTTTTGACGCAACAAAAAAAACTTTAAAAAAACCGGAAAAAGGACATTTAAAAGATTTGGGCAATTTTAGATATTTAAAAGAGTTTAAAACGGAAAATTCAGAATTTAAAGTGGGCGATATTTTAAACGTAGAGCAATTTAACGAAGGAGATAAAATAAAAATTAGCGGTTTAAGCAAAGGAAGAGGTTTTCAAGGAGTTGTTAAACGTCATGGTTTTCATGGAGGTCCTAAAACTCATGGTCAGAAAGATCGTTTGCGAGCTCCCGGGTCAATTGGGTCTACCGGTCCGCAACGAGTAATGCCCGGAACAAAAATGGCCGGCAGAATGGGACAAGAAAGAAAAACTTTTAAAAATTTACGCGTTATACAGGTTGATAAAGAAAAAAATATTTTAGCGATTAAAGGCGCGGTGCCGGGAATGTCCGGAACTTTATTGGAGATTCAAAATATAGCGGTTAAAAAAGTAAAATAATTAATTTTTATTATGAAAGTAGACGTTTTTGATAAAGAAAATAATAAGTTGGAAACAATTGATTTATCGGAAAAGGTATTTAACATAAAATGGAATCCGGACTTGGTTAATCAGGTTTTGTTGGCTCAAATGTCAAACAGGCATGAAGCTTGGGCTCACACTAAAGGACGCGGAGATGTAAGAGGCGGAGGTAAAAAACCTTGGCGTCAAAAAGGCACGGGTCGGGCAAGACACGGTTCTACTCGTTCTCCTATTTGGAAAGGGGGCGGAGTAACTTTTGGACCAACTAAAGAAAGAAATTTCATTAAAAAAATAAATAAAAAAATGAAACGTTTGGCGATTTTTAGCGCGCTTTCTCAAAAAATGAAAGATAACGAAATAAAAATAATTGATAATTTTAATATTGATTTAAAGAAAACAAACGAATGGAAAAAAGAATTAAAAAATATTATTGATTTAAGAACAAAAACTCTGTTAATTTCTTCTTCTGTTAATAATATTCATAAACCGATTGCCAATATGAAAAGAGTTGGAAGTATTAGTTCTAAATCTTTAAATATCTACGATTTATTAAATTTTAAGAATATTGTTTTAGAAAAAAAAGCCGTAGAAGAAATAGAAAAACATTATAATAAATAAAATAATGTCCATATTTAAAAAGACAAAAAAAATAAAAAGTTCGGAAAAGGAAATTGAAAAGAAAGAAATTGTAAAAGAAATTGATGAGAAAAAGATTAAAACAAAAAAAGAAGAAAAACCGAAATTGGTTCACGGTTCCGCTTTTTTAATAAAGCAAGCCTGGATTAGCGAAAAATCCACTGATTTATCAGCATTAGGAAAATATATTTTTATTGTAAATAAAAAAGCTAATAAATCCGAAATTAAAAAAGCCATAGAATCAATTTATAAGGTAAAGGTTAAAAGCGTAAATATGATTAATGTAAAAAGTAAAGAAAAAAGATTGGGTAGAAGTTTGGGTAAAACCTCTGCTTTTAAAAAAGCGATTGTAACTTTAAAGCCGGGAGAAAAAATTGATATTATGCCTGTTTAATTATGAAAAAATATAATCCTACAACTCCATCAAGAAGGTCTATGACAACTGTTGATTACGGTGTTTTAAGCACGAATAAACCTTTTAAAAAACTTTTAAAAAGGCTTCCCAGTAGAGCGGGAAGAAATTCTCAAGGAAGAATAACTGTTCGTCATCAAGGAGGAGGAGTTAAAAGACTTTACAGAATGATTGATTTTAAGCAAAATAAGATTGATATTCCCGCAAAAATAGAAACTATTGAATATGACCCTTATCGGAGCGCTTTTATTTCCCTTGTTTTATATAAAGATGGAGAACGTCGTTATATTATTGCTTCAAAAAAGATGAAAGTAGGAGATGAAATTATTGTTTCGGAAAAAACGCCTTTAAAAGAAGGAAATAGATTGGCTCTTAAAAATATCCCAGTAGGTTATCAAGTTCATAACGTGGAAATGGAAAAAAATAAAGGAGGTCAAATGGCTAGGTCTGCCGGTTCTTACGCTGAAATATTGGCGCAAGAAGGCGGTTTTACGAATTTAAAACTTTCTTCAGGCGAAATTCGCAAAATATCTTGGAATAATTTTGCTTCTTTAGGTCAAGTTTCCAATTCTGAACATAATTTAACCGTTATTGGCAGAGCCGGTCGTTCAAGATTAATGGGAATTAGGCCGACAGTAAGAGGTTCGGCAATGAACCCTGTTGACCATCCTTATGGAGGCGGTGAAGGAAGAACTCAAAGGGGAACTAAACGTCCTAAAACAAAATGGGGAAAAATAACAGGAGGAAGAAAAACCAGAAAGAAAAAGAAATGGAGCAATAAAATGATTATAAAAAGAAGAAAGAAAAAATAATTAATATTATAAAATAAATATATGTCACGTTCATCAAAAAAAGGTCCTTATGTTGACCCTAAATTACTAAAAAAAATATCAAAATTAAAAGCCGGAGACAATACGGTTATTAAAACCTGGTCTCGGGATTCAGAAATTTCACCGGAAATGGTAGGATTTATTTTTGGAGTTCATAATGGCAAGGATTTTATTCCGGTAAAAGTTAATGAAGAAATGGTTGGTCATAGATTGGGAGAATTTTCATTAACTAAAAAATTTATTAGACACGGAGGAAAGATACAAAAAGAAATGGAAAAAAAGGCGGCTATGACCAATAAATAATATTTATGAAAACACAAACAGCGAAATTAAAATATTTAAGAATTGCTCCGCGAAAAGTTCAGTTAACGGCAAATCTTTTAAGAGGGTTATCCGTTAATGAAGCGGAAGCTCAACTTTTAATAAATTGCAAAAGAGCAAATCCCGCTTTATTAAAACTTCTTCGTTCGGCCGTAAGCAATGCTAAAAATACCAAAGAAATGAATCCCGACCGTCTTTTTATAAAAGAAATAAAGGTTGATCAAGGACCAGTTCTTAAAAGGCATATGCCTCGAGCAATGGGTAGAGCGACTTTAATACAGAAAAAAAGCAGTCATATTACTTTAGTTTTGGCGGAATCGGATAAAATAAAAGCGCCGCGTTTTAAAATAGTAAAACCGGAAAAGGTTTCAAAAAGAGAAGAAGCTAAAATAGTTAAAAAAGAAGCTAAGATTGAAAAATCTAAAAATCCGGAAATTGAAAAAGAAAAAATAACAAAACCGGAACAACAGGGTTTTATGAAAAAAGTATTTAGAAGAAAAAGCATTTAAATTTAATTAAAAGAAATATTTATGGGACAAAAAATTAGACCAAATTCATTAAGAACGGGAATCAGCAGGGGATGGCTGGCTAATTGGTTTCCTAAAAAAATGAATTTTAAAAATTCTTTAGAAGAAGATGTTTTTATCAGAGAAATGGTTAGAAAAAAAATTGATAACGCGGGAATTGATAAGCTTTTAATAGAAAGAACAGGAGATACTTATAAGATTTTTATTAGAGCGGCTCGTCCGGGATTGATTATTGGCAGAGGAGGAAAGGGAATTGAAGATTTAACCAAACTTTTGGAAAACGGTTTAAAAAAAATAAGAAAGGAAAAAGGAATTGTGGAAAAAATTTCTTTAAGTTTAAATATTGAAGAATTAAAACGTCAAGAAGTTTCCGCCGGAGTGATTGCTAAAAATATTTCTATGGATTTAGAAAAAAGACTTCCTTATCGCAGGGCGATTAAAAAATATTTAGACCAAATAATTCAAAATAAAGACGTTTTGGGAGCGAAAATTATGGTAAAAGGAAGATTAAATGGAGCTGAAATTGCCCGAGCGGAACATTTAGAAAAAGGAAGTTTGCCGCTTCAAACATTAAGAGCTAATATTGATTATGGCACCACAACGGCTTCTACCACCTATGGCGCTATTGGAATAAAAGTTTGGATTTATAAAGGAGAAGTTTTTGTTAATGAAGACGAATCAAAACAAAATTAAAATAATTGAATAAATTATTATGTTAATACCAAAAAAAGTAAAACATAGAAAATGGCAGAAGGGCCGTTCGCGAAAACGTAAAATAGATACCAGAGGAACCGGTTTGTCTTTTGGAAGTTTTGGAATTCAGTCTATGGGAAACGCTTGGATAAATTCAAGGCAAATTGAAGCCACTAGAAAATGCATTACTCATTTTACGAAAAGAAATGCTAAGGTTTGGATAAGAATTTTTCCGGATAAACCAATAACTAAACGTCCTCCTGAAACAACTATGGGTAAAGGAAAGGGCAGTGTGGAATATTATGTTTTTCCCGTTAAAGCCGGAAGAATAATTTTTGAAATTGATGGGGTTAGCGAAGAGATAGCAAAAGAAGCATTAAGAAGAGCGGGATATAAACTACCGATGAAAACTAGGGTAATTACCAAACAATAAAATGAAAAAGAAAGATATTCAACAATTTAAAACAAAAAGTTTTTCTGAATTAATGAAAGATTTAACGGATTATCGCGAAAAATTAAGAAAGCTGAATTTTGATTTGGCGCAAGGCAAAGTAAAAAATATTAAAGAAATTCAGGAGCTTAAAAAGATAATCGCGAGAATATTAACAATAATTAATTCTAAAACAAATAAAGATTAAAAATATTATTATGAGAAAATTACAAGGAATTATTGTTTCAGATAAAATGAATAAAACAAGAATGGTTGCTATAACCCGTCTTAAAAAGCATCCGCGATATAAAAAATATTATAAAGTGGAAAAAAAGTTTAAGGCTCATGATGAAAAGAATGAATATAAAACAGGAGACGAAGTTTTTATTTTAGAGACCAGACCTTTAAGTAAGGATAAAAAGTGGATTATAGAAGGATTGGTTAATAAAAATAAATCAAACTAATTATAATTAATTTATATGATACAAGAACGTTCAATATTAAAAGTAGCTGATAATAGCGGAGCAAAGATTATCCGTTGTTTTAGAGTTTTAGGAGGAACGCGTCGTCGTTATGCTCAAGTTGGCGATTTAATCGTGGCATCAGTCAGAAAAGCCGAACCGAGAAAACCTCTTAAGAAAAAAGATATTGTTAAAGCGGTTATTGTAAGGCAAAAAAACGCTATTCGCAGAGAAGACGGTTCTTATATTCGTTTTGATGAAAATGCCGCCGTTATTATTGAAAAAAAAGAACCTAAGGGAACTAGAATATTTGGTCCAATCCCTCGTGAATTAAAAGAAAAAGGTTTTGAAAAAATAGTAACAATGGCTCAGGAAATAGTATAAAATAGTATAAATATAATATTAAATTTATGAAAATGAAAAAAGGAGATATAGTTAAAATAACAACCGGTAAAGATAAAGGTAAAACCGGCAAAATTTTAAAAACCCTTATTAAAAAGGATAAAATTTTAATTGAGGGATTAAATCTTTATAAAAAACACGTTCGCCCAAAAAGAGAAGGAGAAAAAGGACAAATGGTTTCCGTGCCACGACCTATTGATATTTCAAATACGGCATTAATTTGTTCTTCTTGTAATCAAGCGACTAAAATTGGACATCGTTTTGAAAACAAGAAAAAAGTAAGATTTTGTAAAAAATGCAAAACAACAATTTAATATTATTTTAAACGAGGCAAATAAAAATATGGATAAAACAATTATAAAAAACATAAAAGAAAAACTTGGTTATAAGAACGATTTAGAAGTTCCTAAAATAAAAAAAATCGTTTTAAATATCGGCGCCGGCAGATTATCTCAACAATCCGGATTTGAAGATAGAATTTTACCGGAAATAATTAAGGATTTTTCTTTAATTTCCGGACAAAAACCTTCTATTTGTAAAGCGAAGAAATCTATTGCCGGTTTTAAAATTAGAGAAGGTCAAATTATTGGATTAAAAATAACTCTTAGAAAAAAGAGAATGGATGATTTTTTTAAAAAATTGATTAATGTGGTTATTCCTCGATTAAGAGATTTTAAGGGGCTTGATCTTAGAAGCGTTGATTCCGGAGGAAATTTAACTATTGGTTTTAAAGACCAGATGGTTTTTCCTGAAATAAATCCGGAAACTTCAAAAGTTGACTTTGGCTTAGAAATAAGTATTGTAAGTAATATTAAAAACAAGGAAAAAGCAATAGAATTTTATAGAATTCTTGGCGTTCCTTTAAAGAAAAATTAACATTATTTAAATTTATGGCTAAAAAATCAGTTATTGCAAGAGCAAAAAAGGAACCGAAATATTCAACCCGAATCGTTAGGCGTTGTTTTAAGTGCGGAAGAAAAAGAGGTTATCTTCGCGATTTCGGAATTTGCCGTATTTGTTTTAGAGAAATGGCTTCTAAAGGACAAATACCGGGAATAAAAAAAGCCTCGTGGTAAAATTTTATTTTAAAATATTATTAAGTAAACAATTTTAATTATTATGTATATAGATTTATTAATAAAAATTAAAAACGCGCAAGCGGTAAATAAAGAAAATGTTAAATTTCCTTATTCAAAGATAAATGAAAGCATTTTAGAATTGTTGAAAAAAAACAATTATATTAAAAACGTGGAAAAAAAAGGAAAAGGAGTGAAAAGAATATTGGATATTAAATTGGGATATGAAAATAAGGAAGGTTTAATCAAGGATATTAAATTAATCAGCAAGCCATCGCGCAGACTCTATATAGGATATAAAGATATTAGACCTGTTAAGCATGGTTATGGTTTGCTGGTTCTTTCAACCCCAAAGGGTATTATGACTAATAAAGAAGCAAGAAAAGCAAAGGTTGGGGGAGAAATGTTGTTTCAAATATGGTGAAGAGTTTTGTCCCCGAGCGAAGCGAGGGTTACAAAACCTTCAACCTTGCTAAGCGGGGTAATCAAATTTTTAGATAAATTTTATTTCATCTGCAGTTCATAAATTTATAAAAATTAGACATGTCAAAAATCGGAAAAAAACCAATAGAAATTCCTGAAAAAGTTGAAGTAAAAATCAACGGCGCTTTTTTGGAATTTAAAGGTGAAAAGGGAACTATTAGTATTAAACTTTTGCCTTTTATAAAAACAGAAATAAAAGATAAAACAATTTTTTTTAGTCCGGAAAACGATTTAAAACAAACTTTGGCAAATTGGGGAACAATTAGATCGTTGGCCGCAAACGCTATTATTGGTTTAATTGACGGATTTGAAAAAGTTTTAGAAATTGAAGGGGTTGGTTATCGGGCAAATATGGAGGGTGAAACTTTGGTTCTTAATTTAGGTCTTTCTCACCCGATAAAATTTACTTCTCCTGAAAATATTAAGATTTTAACGGAAAAAAACCTTATTAAAATTTCAGGAATTCAAAAAGATTTAGTTGGTCAAACGGCGGCTAAAATAAGAGCTTTTAAAAAGCCGGAACCATATAAAGGAAAAGGTATAAGATATCAAGGAGAAGTTGTTAGAAGAAAATCCGGTAAAAAAGTAGGCGGAGCTGAAAAATAATAATTAAATTAATATGAAAAGAAAATTATTAAACAAATTAAGATTAAGAAGAAAAAATCGGGTTAAAGCAAAAATTTTTGGTACTGCTAATCGCCCGCGATTTTCGGTTTTTAGAAGCAATCGTTATATTTATGGACAATTGATTAATGACGAAAAAAGAGAAACTTTGGCAAGCGCTTCAAGTAAAGAAGTTGAAGATAAAAAAGAGAAAAAAGGAAAATTAATTTTAGCTGAACAAACAGGCGAATTAATTGCAAAAAGAGCCGTTGCTCAAGGTATTAAAGAAGCGGTTTTTAACAGAAGAGAATATAAATATCATGGTCGAGTAAAATCTGTTGCTGACGGAGCTAAGAAAGGAGGATTAAAAATATAAAATAATTATGAATAAAGGATTTAATAAATTTAATAAAGTAAAAAGCGAATATAAAGATAAGGTTATAGATTTACGCAGGGTTACCAGGGTAATGGCTGGAGGTAAAAGATTTCGTTTTCGCGCCACAGTTATAATCGGAGATGAAAAAGGAAGAGTTGGGGTGGGAATAGCAAAAGGATTGGATGTCGCTCAAGCCGTTGAAAAAGCTAAATCTATTGCTAAAAAAAGCGTAATCACCGTTCCTTTAGTTGAAAGAACTATTCTTCATGAAGTGGAAGCTAAATTTAGCGCCGCTGATATTATTATTAAACCGGCTAAAAAAGGACACGGTCTTAAAGCTGGTGGCGCGGTACGGCAAGTTTTACTTTTAGTTGGCGTTAGAGACGCCACTGCTAAATGTTTAGGCAGAACTAAAAATAAATTAACAAATGCCATGGCAACATTAGAAGCTTTAAAAAAATTTAAAATTAAAAAATCATTTATAAAAGAAGAGCCTTCAGAAGAAAAAAATAGAGTTATAACAGATGAAAAAAAATAACTTTAAGATTAAATTAAATATTAAATAATTATTATGCAACTTCATCAAATTCAACCAAAATATAAATTAAAAAAGAAAAAACGCGTTGGTCGCGGAGGCAAACGCGGCACTTATTCCGGTAAGGGAATGAAGGGTCAAAAATCGCGGGCAGGTCGCAAAATTAGACCGGCCGAGCGTGATTTAATTCAACGCTTGCCAAAATTGCGAGGATTTAAATTTAAAGCGAATAAAAAACCCGCAATAATAAATATTGTCAATTTGGAAAAAAACATTGAAGGCAATATAATTAATAGAGAAACCTTGCTTAAGGCCGGCTTGATAAAAAAAACAGATAAAAAAATCAAAATTTTAGCTCAAGGAGAATTAAAGAAAGCTTTTTCCATTAATGTTAAAGAAATAGAAATTTCCGAAAACGCTAAAAAGAAAATTGAAACCGCGGGCGGAACAATATCATGAAACACGCAATATGTAACATAGAACATTAAAATATAAAGATGTTCAATGCTACATACTACATTCTATATGTTTTTATGAATAAAATTATCCAGATTTTTAAAATTAAAGACCTTCGTAAAAAGATTTTTGTCGTGGCTTTTTTGCTTTTAGTTTTTAGACTTTTGGCGGCAATTCCCATTCCTTCAATTGATACGTTTAAATTGGAAGAATTTTTTTCCGGCAATCAACTATTCAGTTTTGTAAATATTTTTTCAGGCGGCGCTTTGTCTAATCTTTCAATAGTTATGTTGGGAGTTGCTCCTTATATTACAGCCAGTATTATTATGCAACTTTTGACGATGATATTTCCCAATTTAAAAGCAATGTATTATGAAGAAGGAGCGGCAGGTCGGGCTAAATTTAATCGTTGGTCTCGTTTTTTAACTGTTCCTCTTGGAATTCTTCAGGGTTATGGATTTTTAAATCTTTTGATTTCTCAAGGCGTTGTGCCGCAATTAGGTTTTTTTGATTTATTAAAAAACGTTTTAATTATTACTGCTGGAGCAATGATTTTAGTTTGGTTTGGAGAGTTAATTACCGAACAAAAAATCGGTAACGGTATTTCTTTGTTAATTTTTGCCGGTATTGTCAGTGGATTGCCGGCAACCTTAAGAAACACTATTTTTAGTTATACTCCTGAAATTTTACCGACCTATATTGCTTTTGTTATTTTGGCTATTTTAGTTATTGCCGGTGTTGTTTTTATTAATGAAGGCGAAAGAAAAATACCTATTGCTTATGCCAAGCGGGTTAGGGGAATGAAAATGTATGGCGGGGCTTCAAGTTATTTACCCCTTAAAGTAAATCAGGCCGGAGTTATTCCGATTATTTTTGCCGTTTCTATTTTGCTTTTTCCTCAATTTATTGCTCAAGCAAGCGCGATTTTTTCAAAAGGATTATCTTTAAAATTAAATGAATGGGCGAATTATTTTTTTAATAATCAGTATCTTTATGCCATATTTTATTTTGGTTTAGTTGTGGTTTTTACTTATTTTTATACTGCTATTACTTTTGACCCTAAAGAGATTTCTAAGAATCTTCAACGTTCCGGAGGATTTGTGGCCGGTATTAGGCCTGGCGATTCCACTTCCGGTTTTCTTGCAAAAATTATTAATCGTTTGACTTTTTCCGGAGCAATATTTTTAGGTTTGGTGGCTATTTTGCCTCATTTAACCAGAATGTTTACGGGAATTACTGTTTTAACTATTGGTGGAACAGCTTTATTGATTGTTGTTTCAGTAGCCTTAGAAACTATTAAACAAATTAATTCTCAATTAGTAATGAGAGAATACGATACTATATAAAATAAATAATTTAAAATTAATTTCAAAACGGCTCAATTTGTTGAGCCGTTTTAAGTATGTTAAATAAATCATTTAATAATGTCTTGAATTTTTAATTAAACTGAATTATTATA
>JAFGBB010000001.1 GCA_016933365.1 Candidatus Wolfebacteria bacterium
ATTTAATTTTATTGATATAATGAAGGTACAATTGAATTGCCTAAACCTGTCGTAGTAATTTTCAGTTATACATTAGATATAGAACCCGTTATCAGGAATCCTTGGATAGTCGTGTGTGGAAACGCATACATTGAAACCAAAGGTTTTTACTTGGTCAATAATTTAATCCCCTTGTTTCGGACCAAAGAAGACCTTATCAGGAACCAATTATCCGCTTAAGATAGAAAAAGCCTCAAATGGTTTAAATATTACAAATATTGCGGTTTGGTTTCCCAAACCTACCGTTATTTCGGCATTTCCCGCCCAACCTTCTACAACTGGTGGAAACGTTACAATTCCGACAACCTTGCTTCTTTGAAAGACGCCTCCAAACCCCCACTTGTCAACCATGTATTCATCTTTTAATAAAAATCTTGACAAAATACTTAAAATGTGTATTATTATAAGCAGTAAATTGAATTAGATTATATTGATAAATATATAAATATAAAGAAAAGAAAGGAGTGTGATTAGAATGAAAAAATTATTTCTAATTTTTCTGCTTTTGATTTTAGCCTTGGTGTCAACGGGATGCGCCTTACTGCCCCGTCAAAAAGCGACAGCCGTTGTTTATTCCCAAGGCGGCTCCGTGGACCCAGGAGGAGATGCTTATAAAACCGTGCTTTTCCAGAATAAAAGTCCATTCTGGTGGAAAGTCCCTATTGGACAAGAAACCCTCATAATAGCGCCAGGAAGCGAAGCCGTAACAAAAATAGTTTCCAATTTTCTGAATCGGGAATTCGGAAATTTTACCATTATGGCTTACGCCTACCATAAATTTAATGGCAAGCGACTGTCTGAATATATCGGACAGCAAGAATATTGGTTCTGCCTTGATGGATATCCACGTTATTATAATGGCAGAACTTTTGGAGCCGTAGTAGTAATGTCTTACTGCTCGGTTTCTCCCTTTCCTGGACCGACTAAATGGAGAGGAAGAATTCTGGGTATTATCCCTTGGGAGGCTGAAATAAGATAGCCCATTCCCTTTTCCCTTCTATTCAGCTCTCCCCGGCCCCGCGTTCGTTTCCAACGAATCAGCGGGGCTTTATTTTAAATAAATTTCTTGCGCTTTTTATTAAAAATTTATAAAATTACAATTATGTCAGGACACTCTCATTTTGCGGGAATTAAACATAAAAAAGAAATAACCGACCAAAAACGCAGTCGGGTTTTTTCAAAACTGCTTAATGTTATTTCTATTACCGCCAGAATTGAAACCAATCCTCAATTTAATCCTCAATTAAAAGCCGCAATAGACAAAGCAAAAGAAAATCAGGTTCCTCAAGATAAAATCGAAAAAGCGATTAAAAAAGCGCTGGAAAATAAAGACCTTGAAGAAATGATTATTGAGGCTTACGGACCGGAAGGCGCGGCAATTTTAATAGAAATTATTACTGACAACAAAAATCGCACCATTGCCGAAGTAAAAAAAATAATAAACGATAATGAAGCAAAATTTGCCGAAACCGGCAGTGTTCGCTGGGCGTTTGAACGCGTTAAAACCGACACAGGGTTAAAATGGAAAGAAAAATTTAAACAAGAAATTTCTATTAAAGGCAAAGAGGGTCTTCAAAAATTAATTGAAAAATTATTAGAACAAAACGAAGTTCAAGAGATTTATACGAACGCATGAAACATGGAATATGTAGCATGGAACAAAAAATCTATATATAATGTTATATGCTACATGATACGTGCTACATGCTATATGTTTCATGAAAATTCTTGGTATTGACCCCGGCTCAACACGAGCAGGATATGGATTGATTAGAGAAGTAAAGAATAAATTAGAATTTATTAACGCGGGAATTTTAAAAATTAATTCTAAAGATAAAAATCAAAGGTTGGTGGAACTTGAAAAAGAATTTTTAAAATTAATTAAAAAAGAGAAGCCGGACTTAGCTGTTATGGAAAAACTTTACTTTATGAAAAACCTTAAAACCGCGTTGGAAGTAGCTCAAGCGCGAGGGGTATTGACATTAGTAATATCTAAATACAAAATACCTTTATTGGAATATACGCCGTTAGAAATAAAACAAAATATTACGGGATATGGGTTGTCTGATAAAAAAATGGTAGCTGAAACCGTAGTTAAAATCCTTAAGATTAAAAATGTTAGTAAATACGACGATGCGACAGACGCATTGGCGGCGGCGATTTTAGGAAGCATAAAAATAAATTCCAAATTCCAAAATTAAAGGTCGTCTGTTTATATTATAAACTAAAATGATTACTACATTAGATATTTTAAATTTACAAGAAGAAACCGATGATGAAGCTGAAGAAGAAATGGACGATATGAATGACGACGGCGACGATGAAGATGACAGCGATGAAGATGAATTAGATTAAATACTTTATTTCAACAAGCCCGGATTTCCGGGCTTGTTGAAAAATAAAGATGAGAAAAAAGAAAAAAGGAAAAAAGAAAAATTATTTTTTTTTAAAAATTACGGGATTATTTTTTTTAATAATTTTAATTTTTGGTTTTTGGGCTTTAATTGTGGTAGCTAAAATAGCTAAAGATTTGCCAAGTCCTGAACAATTTGTTAATAAACAAATAAATCAATCTACGAAAATTTACGATAGAACGGGAGAAATATTACTTTATGAAATTCACGGTGAAGAAAAAAGAACATTAATTTCTTTTGAAGAAATACCTGAATTTGCAAAAAAAGCCACATTAGCCATTGAAGATCAAAATTTTTATACTAACCCGGCATTTGATTGGAAAGCAATTGCTCGGGCAATGATAACTAATATTTTAAAAGGAAGGGTGGTTCAAGGAGGGTCAACCATAACTCAACAACTTGCTAAAAACGCTTTTCTTACTCCTGAAAAAACCTACACTAGAAAATTAAAAGAGCTTATTTTGGCTCATTGGATAGAACAACGCTATTCTAAAGATGAAATTTTAAATCTTTATTTAAATCAAATCCCTTATGGCAGTAATGCTTATGGTATTGAAGCGGCATCTCAAACTTATTTTTCTAAATCGGCAAAAGATTTAAATCTTTCTGAAGCGGCTGTTTTAGCCGCCATGTTGCAAGCCCCTTCTTATTATTCGCCTTGGGGGTCTCATTCTGAAGAATTAAAGCATCGTAAAAATTATGTTCTTGAACAAATGTTTTCTTTAGGTTTTATTGATAAAGAAGAAAAACAAAGAGCGGAAAATTTTGAATTAAAATTTAGTCAACAAAATATCGGTTCAATTAAAGCGCCTCATTTTATAATGATAATTAAAGATTATTTAAACACTAATTATGGTGAAGAAACAGTGGAAGAAGGCGGGCTAAAGGTAATTACTACATTAGATTGGAATCTTCAAGAAATAGCTGAAAAAACCATAAAAGAAGGCGCCGAGAAAAATAGTGAATTATATCAAGGAAAAAACGCCGCTTTAGTTGCTCAAGACCCTAAAACCGGTCAAATTTTAGCTATGGTTGGCTCAAAAGATTATTTTGGAGATAGTGAGCCCGAGGGATGTAAATCGGGTTTAAATTGTCAATTTGAAGGTAATTTTAACGTAGCAACTCAAGGATTAAGACAGCCGGGGTCAGCTCTTAAACCATTTGCTTATTTTACCGCTTTTCAAAAAGGGTATTCTCCGGAAACCGTTGTTTTTGATTTACCTACTGAATTTTCTTCTTATTATGAACTTTGCCCTCTTATAAATATTAATTTTTTAAATAACAATAATCTTTGTTTTCATCCGGAAAATTTTGACGGAATATTCCGAGGACCGGTAAATCTTCGTAATTCATTAGCTCAATCTATTAATGTTCCTTCTGTAAAAATTCTTTATCTTGCGGGTTTAAATAATACATTAGAAAATCTTAAAAATTTTGGTATAACCACATTATCCGATCCAAGTCGTTATGGCCTTTCTCTTGTATTGGGAGGAGGAGAAATTAAACTTATTGAATTAATTGAAGCTTATTCTGTTTTTGCTCAAGAAGGAATAAAACATCGTCAATCGTTAATTTTAGAAATTAAAGATTCTCAAGGAAGAGTTTTAGAAAAATATATTGACCAAGCTATTAGAGTTGCCGAATCGCAATATACGCAAATTATTAATAATATTCTTTCGGATATTGAAGCGCGCTCAGGACTTTTTCATAGTAGTTTAAATTTAACGGTTTTTCCGGACAGAGAAGTCGCTTTAAAAACAGGGACAACTAATGATTATAGAGACGCATGGACAATTGGATATACGCCATCTTTAGTTGTTGGGGTTTGGGCGGGAAATAATGATAGTCGCCCTATGCAAAAAAACGCCGGAAGTATTTTAGCCGCCATACCTATTTGGCACGATTTTATGGAAAAAGCAATAAACAATCAAACTCCGGAATTTTTTAATAAACCAGAAGAGATTATTCAAACCAAACCAATGTTAAATGGTGAATATATTATTGATGGAGACGCCCATAATATTCTTTATTATGTAAATAAAAACAATCCCACGGACACAACTCCTTTTAATACGGGGTTTGATTCCCAATTTCAAAATTGGGAAATCCCAGTTAGAATTTGGCTACAAAGTTTAAGAGGTTAAAAAAAGGCGTATAATTACGCCTTTTTAAAAATAAATTTAATTTGATTTAATAGGCATTAAAATATAAAAACAAGAAATATCTTTAGGCGACTTTATAAGAATAGGTTTGTTTTCATTATTAAATCCCATAAATATTTCCTCAGAATCTAAAACTTTTATTCCATCTAAAAGAAATCTCCAATTAAAAACTATTTCCACGGAAGACCCTTTTATTTTTGCCGGTATTAAATATTGATTTTCTCCTAAAATTTGATTAAATGAAAAAACTTCAATATTTTTAGCTTTTTCTTTAATTAATATTTTTATTTCATTAAGTTTATCAGTAAAAGAACTTGTTAATTTTAAAGCGTTAATTAATTCTTCTTTATTTAAAGAAACTTCCGTTTCAAAAGATTCCGGAATAATTGATTGGTATTCAGGAAAATTACCGCTTATTACCCTAGAAATAATTTCTGAATTTTCTGTTTTAAAAAGAACTTGATTAGGTTCAAAATAAACCGTGATTTTATTATTTTCTTCTTTAAGAATTCTAATAACTTCTTGAATTGTTTTAAGAGGAATAATAGTTTTAAAACCCTTTTTAATATTTGATTTAAATTGAGTATTAATAATATTTTTTTCAGCTAATCTAAAACTATCGGTAGCCGCTAATTTTAAACAATTTACTTGAAAATCAAAAAGAATACCTCCTAATTCTGGTTTAATTTCAGAAATTTGCGAAGCGTTTACAACCAAAGAAAGCGCTTTTTTAAATATTAACGCGGAAAACTCTAAAAAATTTTGACTTTCTATTTTAGGAATAATAGGAAATTCTTCTTTTTTTTCTCCTTGAATTTTAGCTTGATAATTATCGGTTTTAATTATTAAATAATTATTTTTACTGTCTAAATTTATTCTTTCATTTTGTAAATTATTAATAATAGAATTTAAAATATTAAAAGGGATAACTAAACTACCTCCTTCAATAATTTTTCCCGGGATATAACAAGTAATGGCTATTTCTAAATTAGTCATTGATAATTTAATTTTATTATCAATTGTTTCTATTAAAAAATTTTTAAGAATAGGAAGTGTTGCGGAGTTATTTTCAGATCCAATTCTACTTATTATTTCAAATCCCGCCTTAAGATGATTTTTTAAAATAATTATTTTCATTTTTTTTATTTTCCCTATTTCTATTACTATATTATATTAATATAAATAGTAGTAGTAATAGGAGGGTGTTAATTTGTTAATTACTTTTTAAAAGTTTTTAATAAAACACTTTTTAATAATTATTAAATTAATAATACCTTAATTAACTGTGAAAAAACAGGTAATATTAATTTTTATTAATTATTTCTTTTATCATAATAATTTTTTGATTTAAATTTTGATTCTTATTTATTTCATGAGATATTTTTTCATACGCGTAAATGGCGGTAGTATGGTCTCTTTTTCCAAGTTTTTCTCCAATATCAGAATAAGACATATCTAATAAATCTCTTAAAAGAAATGCCGTTATTTGTCTTGGTTCTACAATACCCTTTTTTCTTGAACGATTAAATAATTCATTTGGAGTAATTTCATAAAAATCAGAAACCGCTTTAATAACTTGATTATGAGTGATATTTTTTGATGATTGTTGAATTATGTTATCTATAATTTCTTCAACTATTTTATTTGTCAGCTCAATTTTTTTAATTTCTTGATAAAAAATAATTTTGTTTAAAATTCCTTCAATTTCTCTTATATTTCTTTGCACCTTATTAGCAACTAATCCACAGATTTCATTGTTTAAATTAGCTTCTTTTTCTTGAAGTTTAGTTTTAATTATTGCTAATCTCATTTCATAGTCGGGATAAGTAATATCGGCAATCATTCCTCCTTCAAAACGAGAACGAAGTCTTTCTTCTAATGTAGGAATAGCCGCCGGAGGTCTATCTGAAGAAATAATAATTTGTTTATTATTTTCATATAAAACATTAAAAGTATGAAAAAATTCTTCTTCGCTTCTTTCTTTTCCTCCTACAAATTGAATATCGTCAATTATTAAAACATCAACTTTTCTATATTTTTCTTTAATATCATCCATTCTTTTATTACGGATTGCCCAAACAACGTCATTAACAAATTTTTCCGAAGGAACATATTTAACTTTAATCTTATTTTTATAAAAAGATTTAATTTCATTTCCAGCGGCTTGGATAAGATGAGTTTTTCCTAACCCTGTTCCTCCATAGATAAAAAGAGGGTTGTATTTTTTCCCGACATTTTTAACTATTGCCGAGGTGGCCGCGTAAGCCAATTCATTAGAAGACCCAACAACAAATGAATCAAAAATATAACGAGGGTGGAGATTTGTTTCCGGGTCTATTTTAAATTCCGGCAAACTCGTTTGGCGAGTCGCGATATTTTCTTTTTTTTCAGTTTTAATTTCAAAAGATTTTTTCTCTCCTTCTAAAACTATATAATCTATTTTTTTAATTGTTTCATCTAAGGAATGAAACGCTTCCAAAATCATTTTATGATATTTATTTTCCACCCATTCTTTTGCAAAATTATTTACCAACCCAATAATCACTTTTCCGTCATCGTCTTTTTTTATAAGACGGCTATTTTTTAACCACGTAAGAAAATTTGCCCGAGAAACTTGAAGTTCTAATTCCGTTAAAACCGATTGCCAAAGTTGATTAGTGTCTATTATTTTTGTCATTAAAATTATAAATATTTACAGAGCGAAATTTTCATTTATTATTATTTTAATTAAATAATAAGTCAAATAACTAATTTTTTACA
>JAFGBB010000016.1 GCA_016933365.1 Candidatus Wolfebacteria bacterium
AACAATTATAGATAAATTTAACCAAAATCCTGCCATTGGAGGAACAAGTATTGAATTGATTGATTTTGACGGCCAAAATCTTAAATTAAAGCTTAATTGTCCTAATCAAGATATGTTTAAGATTGAAGGGAAATTAACAAGCTTTACCGATCAAACCAAAAAGTTTGTAGAAAAATATATTAAAGAAAAAATTGGAGAGATAAATGTAATCTTTATATAGCTATCAAAGCTAAACCTCAATAGTTGCAGTAAAAAATCTTCTTCAGGTAATATAACGTTTTGCGAAGACGTTAAGTATTATTTTTACAAATGGATTAAAGAAGAAAAAAGGTGTAAAATGAAAAAGTAGAAATAAAAGATACGATAAACTAAAAACAATAACATAATTATAATATTATGAATTTGGAATGGAGAATTAAGGATTTTGAAAATAACTGGAAATATAGAGAAAAATTTGACAGCGCCTTAGAGAAACACGCGGAATTTCTTAGGATTTTCCCTTTTCGGGAAAAACCCTGGCTTATTGATAAATTAAGCGTTGAGCAAATATATAATCCCCATAAAGACAAAAATTATTTCTTTTATTGGATTGAACACGCCTTAAAACCGCTTGGCCATCTCTATATTGGCGGCGCAAGAGTTTATAAAAACGCGATAGAAAATATAGATGTCTTTAAACGTCTTTTAAAAATAGTAATTAACGAATCTCTTCCTATTGCAGATAAAATTGATGCACAATGGAAGGAAATTAGCGGTTTCGGACTAGATAAGCATATCGCCAAAAAAATAATTTATTGTTATTACCCTGAAAAGATTATTCCCAGCTATAAAACAGAGGACTTGGAAGAATTTATGAGTATTTTGGGTTTAACTTATAAAAAATATAATAAAAATTATAATTCTTTGTCTGTGGGTAAAAAATTTGAGCTTTTAAATGGATTACTTCTTTTATTTAAGAATAAGTATTTAAAAATGAAAAAATGGAATAATGGAGAATTTGGCGGTTTTTTATATGAATATTACCCACCTTCAAGAATTACTAAATCATCGAAACTTAATTAAAAAAGCAGAAAACCTTAAACAGCTCAACTCGTTGAGCCGTTTATCCTAAGTTAAACTATGGCTTTATTAAAAACAAAAAATTTTGAACTGGCTGTTTACACTAAAGGTAATTCTAAATCATCTAAATTAGCGATTGTTATACCCGGCCGGTTGGATACCAAGGATTATGTTCATAATACCATCCTTGTTGATTACTTAGCTGATAATGGGTATCTTGCGTTATCTTTTGACGCGCCGGGTATTTGGGAAAGTTTCGGGGGTATCGAGCTTTATACGATTACAAATTGTTTGAAAGCCGTGAATGAGCTCATAGAATATTTTGGGAATAAGCCCACTGTACTTAGCGGTCATAGCAATGGAGGAACCATTGCCATGCTGGTGGGACCGAATAATCCTCACGTAACCCATATTATTTCGATTTTTTCACACTATGGAATATCCGATAAACCCGAAGAGAAGCGAATTATTAACGGGGCTGTAATAAGCTACAGGGATTTACCGCCGGGAACCGAGAGAACTGAAAAGAAAAAGAAGTTTGAACTGCCTCTTGGTTATTTCGAAGATGGCGCGCAATATAATGCTTTGCCCGGTTTAAAGAAATGTCATAAGCCAAAACTTTTTCTCTATGGAACACGTGATGCTTTGATCGGCCCGGAAGGGGTGAAAAAGGCCTTTAAGGAAAGCGCGACTCCCAAGTTTATACAAGCCGTAGATTCAGAGCATGACTATCGTTTATCTCCGCATATTATTGAGGAAATTAACCAAAAAATCGGGGAGTTTCTATTTAGTACTGATAATTAACCTAAATTTTAAACGGCTCATTAATCGAGACTCGTACTTTTTTAGGAGATTAAATTAAATAAAAATGGAAAAACATTTAGGCAAACGGCTTTTTATAACAGGAATTCCAACTGCCGGAAAATCATATTTAGCAGAAATGATTGTTAAAAAAATCGGCGGAATTCACGTTGATATTGATGATATACGCGAAGAAATTACGAATGATTTAAACTATAAAAAATGGGTTAATTTTTATTTATACCAGAATGAAAAAATCTATTTTACGACTACAACACACGATGAGCAATGGCGAAATCTTGTCCGACAATCAGAGAGTATATGGCCGGCAATTTTGAAAAAAATAAAAAGTTATAAAAACGAAATAAAAACAATAATTTTTGAAGGGGTTAATATTCTTCCTCATCTCGCTAAAAAAGACCTACCTTTTCCTGGAATTGTACTTATAGGAAAATCTTTTGAAGAAGTTTTTGAACGGGATAAAAAAGAGCCTCGTTGGGGGAAGACCGAAGAATTACAAAAACTTGAGGCTGAAGCTTTTTTTTACGGTGAGAGACCGCAATATAGGGGTGAAGCGGAAAGATACGGCTATCTCGTATTTGAAAATATCAATGAAGCATTTGAGTCGGCGCTTGAAATTTTGGAATAAATCTAACGGCTCATAAACGGCTCAACCCGTTGAGCCGTTTATTTTTATGGAATTTTAAATTCCATAAATAAAAGGGTAGAATGGTTAAATAACAATATTCTATGAATAAACAAGATGGCCTTAAGTAAATAGAGAGCTTAATTGAAAAAAAGGAAAAATTGGACGACAAGGACCATTATGAAAAAGGCCCTTGGGATGATGGCCATTGGGCAAACAGAAAGTAGTTTCTGTACCCAACAACACCCCTTTAGATTAAAACTCTAAAGGGGGCTTTTTATTTTACATTTTGTTTAATAACTTCTATTAAATCTTTAAGATATTTTTCATCAATTTGCTGATTATTATTGATATATTTTTTTACTGTTTGATAAAGTTTAAATGCGACGAACTTCCGCCACCTTAATAAATTTTTTGGCTTTGAAGTATAGGAAACAACTTTCGTGTTGAAGTATTTCTCGCTAAAATAACCCTCTGGAATAAATGAACTGATTAGCAATTCTTCTAAGAATATTCTGTTTGGCATATCTTCTGCCAACTTTGTAAATAATTTATCATTTTCTTTGGCAATGCTCGTGATTTTTAAAAATAGATTTTTATTTTCTCTTAACATTAAATGAAAAAATTCATGCGCTAAAACAGCCAGTGGGAAGAAATTATTAGGTACTTTAAGACCGAGTGGAATTTCAATGACTATAAAACTTTCTTTTGGTATCCAAGAAAACCAAGCATTGATTTCCTTATCATTACTTACCGGGTCAGAAATAAGATAAATAGGAATTTTAGAAATTATGGAATGTTTTATCCCGCACAATTTTGTTAATTCAAGAGTTGTTTGTTGAAACAGAGACTGATTATTTCGAAAATATTGTTTCCATAAAAGTAGATGATTAGATGCCTTACGCCAATGCGAAGTAAATACCGGATTTAATAAAACGATAGATTTTTTCGTTTCTTTTGCGTTTTCTTTTCCGATTATTTTTTCAATTTGTCTCCAAATCTTATCTTCGCTTTTTCCGTAAAAAGACAGATTAAATTTTTCATCTGATAAATATTTTCGTAAATCAAATTTAATTAAATTATGTTTATTTGTTTTTTGGGCGAAAAATAAAAAATTGGATAAACGGGAAATTTTAATTGATAAATACATATAAATTATTATAGCAGGTTGGAAGAAAATTATGAATTTTTGATTGGAAAATAATTCACTCGCTCGCCAATGACATATAAATGCGAGCGGGCAAAAAATTTCCTTGCTCGTATTTTTTCAACGGCTCAGCCGAAAAATGAGCTATTGAGTCTATCAAAGCTAAACCTCAATAGTTATGTTTTGGCTAATAAACCCGAAAGAGAATAAATTTATGAAAATAGCCATAGAACAATTAGCCGAGTTTCTTAACAAGGCAAATAAAAATACTTATATTATTAATATCTTGGCTAATAAAAATAGGTGAATAATTTTTTATTAGTCTCTTAACAGAATCTTTAAAAACCTTTATACTGATTAAAATGATTAATTCAACCATAATAAGGCGTAGTCCGATAATCGTAATTCGTAATTTTATTGCGATTGAAATTATTGCCTTTTTCTTTTATTTTCTCGCTCTTGGTCATGGCAGCTTGAAATACGATTTATATACCAGCTTGTTTTTTTCCAAATTAATTCCTTATGATACGGCGAAATTGGTATTTCTTTCAGGGGCTCAGCTTTTAATAACGATTTTTGCTTTTATGAGTTGGTATTATGAATATTATAAAATTAGTCAAAATACAATTTCTCATTCCAAAGGAGTTTTTTTTAAAAAACGAAAAATTTTTCCTCTTGATAAGTTTATGACAATTACGTCTTTTTCCGGTCCATTGGGAAAATTATTGCATTATGGTTCTATTAATTTAAAAAATAGCAGTCAAAATTCAATAATATTAAAAACCATTTCATATTCTGAAGATTATTTAAAAACAATTAAAAAAGCCATTAATCCCATTAGTCAAAGATTTAATAAAAAACCGGATATTAACGAAGTAATTAATCAAGAAGAAAACGAAAAACTTGAATTTAAATCTTCGTTTCGTTTTGACCATAAAATCGGTCAATTTAATCGCGATTTGGAAAAAGCTTCAATGAAGAATATTGCCGCTTTTCTTAATTCTAAAGGAGGATTTTTAGTATTGGGAATTAGCGATTCCGGCGAAATTTTGGGATTGGAAAACGATTACCAAACTATTCAACGCAAAAATAGCGATGGATTTGAAAATCATTTTACTCAAGCGTTTAATTCTATGATTGGACCGGAATTTAGAAATCTTATTAAATTATGGTTTTATCAAATTAAAGAAAAAGAAATTTGTTTAATTCAGGTTGCGCCTAGTTCCAAGCCTGTTTATTTAAAACTTAATAATAATGAACATTTTTATATCAGAACCGGAAATATCGTAACGGATTTAAAATTTAGCGAAGTGGAAAATTACAAACGTTCTCATTGGAAAAAAACATAAAAAACCCACCTTAGGCGGGTTTTTTAACAATAAAAATTTATTAAGAATTTTTATTCAGTAATGGCTTTAAATTGAAGATAAATTGTTTCTGAAATTGCTCCAAAAGCCGCTAAGAATATAATTAAACTCGCAATCCAACCGATAATCGGTATAAGAACGATTAATTCTAATATAACCGCTCCCAATACAACCATAATCCAATTAAGCGGTTTTTTATTCTTTCTTTGGAAAAACAAATTTAACAATTGAGCCACAAGAATAACGGCGAATATTTTAGCAAGCAAAATAAGAATTGCATAAAAAATGGCGCCGAATAATCCAATTAATAAACCGATTATTGTAATAAACAAAATAATTATCGCAACGGGAATAATTACAGCGGTTATAAATCCGCGTAAAAGATTTTTCCAAAAGCTATTTGCTGTTTTTTCCGCTATTTTTATAACCGATTTTTTCATTAAGAAGAACAAAAGCAAAGAAGCGGCAAGAACTGTTAGAAATTTAAAAATTTTTACAATCCCGAAAATACCGGCAAAAATAAAAGGAAAACCTTCTTTTTTAATAGGTTTTTCAGTTTTAGTAAAAATAATTTCATTGTTTATTTTTGCTCCCTCGCTTATTACTGCTTCTTCATTGCCATAATAATTTATTTTACCGTTTATAACGGCTTTTGCTCCAATAATCAATCGCTTTGCTCTAATTTCACCGTCTTTATTTAATGTGCCTAAAATACGAACTTCATCGCCGCAAATTTTAAAGTTTTCATTAACAAGACCGGAAAAATTTAATAATCCTCCCATAGCAACCAAATCTCCAGAAATAACAGTAGAAGGGGATAGTTCAATTTGTCCTCCAAAAACCATTAAGTCTCCTTTTACCGGCGCGTTAATATTGATGTTCGCGCCTCCAACTCTTAAATCACCTTCTATTTTAGAAGTAATGTTAACATTGGAACCGGCAATTGATAAATCTTCTCCGATATTTCCGGTTACAGAAATCATATTGCCAACCGCAAAAACGTCTTTTAATTTATCTTCGGAAATATTTATCATATTTCCGGCAATATAAAAATTATTTTTTGTTTCAAAAAAAGCGCCTTCTTGATATTTTTCGGTTTTTATGGCCGCAAAAGAAATTAAAGGAAAAATAAATAAAATGGAAATTAATAATAATTTTTTCATAATTTGTTTTTTTACAAATCGACCTTTCGCAAAATACATATTTAATTATAACTTATCGGATTTTTTCCTTCAAACTGAATTTTTTTAAGATTTAATTTTCCACATTCATTAATTTCTGATTCTAATAATTTCATTCTTTTATTTTTAACAAAATTAAAAGGTTTTTCTCCTTGCCAAACAGTCCACGGTCCGGGTTCGGGATTTAAAGCTTTGATTTTTCTATTAATTTCTATGGCCTTTTCTCCTCCTTGCTTTTGAGCGATTTCTAAATCGCTTAATTTAATAAAAGCGTCTTCAATTAAAATTTTTTTTGTATTAATAGCTTTTGTCTCTTCTTGAGGTAGAAGAGTAATCTCATTATTTAAAAATTTAGGCAAAGTTTTTATAAGTAAATTTCCTCCAAGTTCTGCCAGTTTTTGACTTAAATCTTTATAATTTACAATTTCCGATTCATAATTATTTAATTCTTGTTGCGCGATAATCGGGCCATGGTCTGTTTTTTCATCCATTAAATACAAAGTTACTCCGGTTTTTTCATCTCCGTAAAGAATAGTATTTTGAATAGGAGTAGCTCCACGCCAACGGGGGAGTAAAGAAGGATGAATATTAATAAATCCATATTTGGGAATATTTAAAATTTTTTCGGGTAAAATCATTCCAAAAGCCGCCACAATTCCTAAATCTGGTTGTAATTTTTCCAATAATTCAAACATTTCAGTTTTATCAACCGGTTGAAAAATTGGTAAGTTTTTTTTAAAAGCAAAAACTTTTAACGGGGAAGGGGTAATGATTTTTTTACGACCAACAGGTTTATCAGGAGAAGTAATTATGGCAATTATTTGATAATTGTTTTTAATTAAATTTTCTAAAGTCGGAATACTAAATTCCGGATTTCCTAAAAAGACGATTTTACAATTGCTTTTCATTTGTTTGGCTTATTTTATAAACCTTTTTTGTTTTATCAATAAATAATATTCCGTTTAAATGATCTGTTTCGTGTTGAAAAACTCGCGCCAAGAAACTATGAGCTTTTATTTTTATTTCGCGATTATTTTTATCTTTGCCAATTAAAGTAATTTTTTCCGGTCGGTTTACCAAGCCAAAAACTCCGGGTATGCTTAAACAACCTTCTTCCATTTCTATTTTTTCTTTTGAGTTTTTTTTAATTTCCGGGTTAAAAATAACATAAAATTTAGAAGCTTCAGTTTTCTCGGAATAAGGAATTTGCGCCACAAAAACTCTTAAATTTAAGCCGATTTGATTAGCGCTTAAACCAACTCCATCGCCAATTTTCATCATTTCTTTCATTTCTTTTATTAAATCTCTTATTTCTTTCGGACTAAATTTGGAAAAATCAAAAACCGGCGTTTTTTTACGCAAAAATTTTTCTTCTTTTTTATTGTTAACAGTGAATATTTTCATATTTTAATTTTAATACAATTTTAAAAAATTTAAAACAAAATTTTAAAAAATTCCCGCAACTTATTATATTATATTAAGTTGCGGGAATTAATTCATTCATTTATTTTTTTAATTGCCTCCTTTACGCATTTAGGTGGGTTTTTATTCCACCCAAATGATCCGCCGTTCAAAACATAAACGGCGAGGTTACAAAATTCATCCATTGGAACTTCATAAGCTCCAATAGACAAACTATTTATTTCTTTACCCTCAAAGTTAAAATTGCAATTGAGGGCCCCAAAATTTTCTGTTTTTATAACAGTACTCATTTTCTCCTCCTTTTTTAATTTTTAAAAGTTAACTAATGTTATTATATTATATTTTAAATAAAAAGTCAAACTTTTTAATAAATTTTGATATTTATATTTTTCCTTTTTTAATCCAAATATAACCCATTGCAAAAATCGCGCCAATAAAATCAGCAACCAAATCAAGAGAAGTGTTAATAAAACCTCCAACTCCTGTTTCTGGTACTAAAACAGTGGCTGTAAATTCAATCATTTCATTTAACGCTCCAACTCCAAAACCCGCCATTATAATAAGAATAGAAATTGAAGTCCATCTTTTAATTGGAAATTCCAAAAATGGTTTTAATAAAACAAACATCGCAAGAGTTGCAACTCCAAAACCGAATAAATGCACAAATTGGTCGTATTTTAAAATATTATACGGTTCGCCGATGAAATTAATAAGTATTTTGGAATAAATTACAGAATCGCCAATTTTTACTCCGCCAAGCATATGCATTGCTCCCCACATAGTCAAACCGATTAAAATTATATTTGGATAATTTACTCTTTTATTAGTTGCTAAAATTAAGAAAAACAAAAGAATTACAATTCCAACATACATAATAAATTCGTAATTTTCCCGAGAAACATAATAAATTGTCGCAAGTAAAAGATAAATTGCATTAACCGCCAATAACCAAATTTGATTCTTTTTTATATATAACATAAAGATAAAATTATTTTTATAATATTTTAATTATAACCCCTATTTTTTATAAATAATTTTTTCATTTTTTATTTTCCAAAAAAATAAGGCAATTTCGTTTTTAGCTTTTGAATGTTTAACTTCATTCCAAATATTATAAACTGCTTGATAACCTTTTCTTTTTATAAAACTCATTATAGTCGCAAATTCTATTTCTTTATTGAAATAAAAAAATATTTCATCGGCTAAATCTTGTTCTTTTGTAAAAACTTTTGGTTTTTTCAGTTTTATTTTTTTGGGGATTTCCATATAATTACCACGAATTCTCCTTTAGTTTGTTTTTTATCGGTTTTTAACTGATTGACTATTTCACTGATTTCTCCTCTATAAATTGTTTCAAATTTTTTAGTTAATTCTCTGCAAACAATTGCTTGGATTGTAAAAATAGACTCACTAATAATCAATTCTAATTGATTTAAGGTTTTTAAAATACGGTAAGGGGATTCGTAAAATACAACAGGATATTCTATTTCTAAAACTTTTTGAAAATATTTTCCTCGACTTTTCTTAGCGGGAGGAAACCCCATAAAAAAGAATTTATCCGTTGGAAAACCTGAAATACTTAAAGCTGTTATTAAAGCGCTTGGCCCGGGAATAGGAACAATTTTACAAGAGGGGAGTTGTTTAACAATTTCTTCTATTAATTTATTTCCCGGGTCTGAAATACCCGGAGTGCCAGCGTCTGTTATTAATGCTAAGTCTTTATTTTCTTCTAATTGTTCAAGAATATAATTTATTTTAGATATTTTACTATGTTGAAAATAACTAATTAATGGTTTTGAAATTTCATAATGATTTAATAATTTTATGCTTTGTCTGGTGTCCTCGCAAAGAATAAAATCAACCTGTTTCAAGCTTTCTATTGCTCTGAAAGTTATATCCTTGAGATTACCAATAGGTGTTGCTACAATATATAAAGTTCCCATTTTAAGTATTATAAAATAAGAAACGTCTTGTATCAAGTTTAATCTAATTAATTATAATTAAATGCGGCTTTTTATTGCTATAAATTTACCAAAAGAAACTAAGCAAAAAATAACAAAGTTAATTAAAAAAATTAATTTTGAAAAAATATCGGATAAATCAGATTTCCGATGGGTTTCTGATAATAATTGGCATTTAACTGTTTCTTTTTTAGGTTATCAATCCGAAGAAACAATTCCAGTTATTTTACAAGCTATTAAAAAAACAATAGAAAATTTTTCCGCGCCTTTTATTGAATTTGAAAAAATTATTTTAGGGCCCCAAAGTAAAACCCCAAGAATGATTTGGTTAATTGGTTCAAATCAAACCTCTAAAAAACTTAATGAGATTAAAAATTGTTTAGAAAATGAATTAATTAAAAACAAAATAAAATTTCAGCGAGAAAACCGATTATTTACCGCTCATCTTACTTTAGCGCGTTTTCCCATAAATAAATATTTAAAAATCGGATTTCCAAATATTGAAAAAATGTCTTTTTCAACGCAATCTTTGGATTTAATGGAGTCGCGCTTAAAAGAAACCGGAGCTGAATACGAAATTTTAAAAAGAGTGGATTTTATTTAAAAATTTTGTTAGAATTATTTCTATGAAGAAAAATTTTAAATTTCTAAAAAGCAAAGATTTTACAATATCTATTTTAATAATTGTAATATTCGTCATTAGTGGCGGAGCTTTTTATTTTGGTTATGAACAAGGAATTAAAAATCCTAAAACCATTTTAATTCACGGAGTTTCTAATTTAGAAGAAGGAAAAAATGAAGCTATTGACTTTAGTCTTTTTTGGGACGCTTGGCAAGTTATTAAAGATAAATACGTAAAAGGAGGAGAAACAAACAATCAAGATTTGGTTTATGGCGCTATTTCGGGATTAATAAATTCTCTTGGCGATGAAAATTCGGTTTTTTTCACGCCCGGCGACGCTAAAAAATTTAATGAAGATATTTCTGGACAGTTTTCCGGTATTGGCGCGCAAATAGACATAAAAGAAGGTCAATTATCAATAGTAGCTCCTCTTAAAAATACTCCGGCCGATAAAGCGGGACTTAGATCAGGAGATAAAATTCTTAAAGTTGACGATACAAATACGCTGGGTCTTACGGTTGAAGAGGCGGTAAAAATAATTAGAGGAGAAAGAGGAAGCGTTGTTATTTTAACGATTTTTAGAGAAAATTGGGACAAAGAAAGAGAAATTTCCATTATTAGAGATATTATTCAAGTTCCCACTATTGATTGGGAAATTATGGAAGATAATATTGCTTATATTCATTTATATAATTTTTATGAACAAGCTCCTTATCTTTTTTATCAAACCGCAATGGATATTATTTTGCAAAATCCTAAAGGTTTAATTTTAGATTTACGAGATAATCCGGGCGGATATTTAGGAGTATCTATTAATTTAGCGGGTTGGTTTTTTCAATCCGGAACCCCTGTTGTTAATGAAGAATTTCGTTCCGGAAACAACAATCTTTTTAAATCTAGCGGTACGGGATTATTTAGAAATATCCCAATGGTGGTATTAGTCAATAAGGGCTCGGCATCAGCTTCAGAAATTTTAGCAGGAGCTCTTCAAGACAACAGAAAAATAGAATTAATTGGCACAAAAACATTTGGAAAAGGAACTGTTCAAGAATTAACTCCGCTTAAAGACGGTTCAGTAGTTAAAATTACAACCGCTCATTGGCGTCTTCCTAAGGGAGAATTAATTGATAAAGAAGGATTAACTCCTGATTATGAAATTAATTTAACTGATGAAGACATTAAAGAAGGAAAAGACCCGCAACTTGAAAAAGCAATTGAAGTCTTAAAAGAAAAAATGGGTAATTGGGATTTTTTAAAAGATTTTATAGAAAATATAGATATTGATATAGAATATGAACCAATAAGCGGTTAATTATTATGAAAGTTATTTTACTCCAAAATATAAAAGGGATTGGCAATAAATTTGAAGTTAAAAAAATTAAAGACGGTTACGCCCGAAATTTTTTAATACCTCAAGGTTTAGCTAAAATAGCTACGCTTGAAAACTTAAAAAATTTAGATGCCCAGAAAGAAATTTTATTAAAAAAAGAAATTGAAATAAAAAATAAATTGGAAAATTTGGCTAAAGAATTAAAAAATCAAGAATTTAAATTTAGTTTAAAAACAGGTAAAAAAGAAGAAGTTTTTGGTTCGGTTAAAGCTGATAATATTAAAGAAGAAATTTTAGTAAAAACAAGCAATGAACTAAAAGACTATTTAAAAAATCATTTAGAAATAAAATTAGAGCACCCAATTAAAAAACTTGGCAAATACCAAGTTGAAATTAGTTTAAATAAAGAAATAATAACAAAAATAAATATCGTTATTGAATCCGCGGAAAACTAAAATTAATTTGTTTTTACGGTAACAACCTTAACTTTACGAATACTTCCATTAAAACAAGTTTTTTTCTTGGAAAGAAATTTAACTTCGCCGGGCTTAAGAGCGTATAATGTGTCATCGCTTCCGCGTTTTACGTTTAATCCGGGCAAATATTTAGTGCCGCGTTGACGAATTAAAACCTCGCCGGCTTTAACATTTTGTCCATCTTGTCTTTTAACTCCTAATCTTTTTGACTCAGAGTCTCTTCCTAATTTAGTTGAACCTCCTGCTTTTGTATGCGCCATTTTTCTCTAAAATTTGAAGCGGTAGCGCGCAAATTTTAGATAGAAAAATGAGCGTCCCGCTTTAATTTTGCCAAAATATTTACGATAATTTGTATTTTAAAATAATTATATTTTTATTTTGCAATCCGCGTGTGCCAGATAGGCGTATCCCGTTTATGGGCGAAGCGAATTGCTGTGATAAAACCCCGCAAAATTAAGGCGGGGCGCCATTAGTAATTTAATCAATTTTAATCTATAATTTTAATTATGTCAAATCAAAGAGTTAAAGAAAATCAAAAGAAAAAACTTGTTATTGATATTGAAACTATTGGGATTAATTTTGAATCCTTAGACGAAAAATCTCAAGAATATTTTCTTAAATACGCGGAAAATAAAGAAGAAGAAAAAGAAACTAAAGAAAAAATGGGACTTTACCCCTTAACGGGAGAAATTGTCGCTATTGGTATTTTAAATCCCGATACTGATAAAGGAATTATTTATTTAAAAAATTCAAAATCCGATTTGCAAAAAAATAATAAAATTGAAAAAGAAATTAAAATAGAATTTGGAAGTGAAAAGAAAATTTTAGAAAATTTTTGGAAAACTATTGAATCTTATAATTATTTTATTTCTTTTAATGGTAGGGGATTTGATATACCTTTTTTAATGATTCGTTCGGCAATTTTAGGCGTAAAACCAACAAAAAATCTCTTAAGTAATCGTTATTTAAATTCTCAAAATTATGACGCTATTCATATTGATTTATTAGACCAATTAACTTTTTACGGCGCTTTTAGAAAAAAATTCAGTCTTCATCTTTGGTGCAAGGCATTTGGCATTAAAAGCCCAAAAGAAGAGGGAATTGCCGGTGATGACGTAAGCCTGCTTTATAAAGAAGGTAAAATTTTAGAAATCGCGGAATATAACGCAAGAGACTTAAAAGCCACTAAAGAACTTTATGAAAAATGGAATAATTATTTGAATTTTTAATTCCAAATTTAAAATTCTAATTAAATAATTAAATCTTAAAATTTTAAATCAAGTTATTTAAAATTAAAAAGATTGAAATTTATTATGTTAAATCAAATCAAAGAATGGCTGACGGAATACAAACGCGACATTGTTATATTTATATTAATATTCTTAATTAGTAGCTTGAGTTTTGGATTAGGTTATTTAGTTAATCGTGAATTTCATCACGCGCCGATTGTAATTGAGAAATGCGGCGGCGTTGACGAAGTTAATTAATAATTATAATATTATATTATATTATTATGTCTACCCAAACCGCGGAAAAAATCTATAAAGAAGTCAAAGCCCTGAGACAAGAAACTAAAACTCTTAAAGAGCTTGTTTTTCTCGTCTTAAAAGATCGGGAAGGAGAGTATAAAGATTCTTTTGTAAAAAAAATTCTTAAAAAATCCCGCTCAAAACCTCAATTTATTTTCACTAATAAAAAGGATTTTCTTAATCAAATTTCTTGATGGCGGAAATAACATACTCCAGAGATTTTCTTAAGTCGGTAGAATCAATTCCTAAACTGGTTCAGAAAAAACTCGTTGGGCTTTTGGATATTCTCAAAAAGAACCCATTCCATTCAATTCTTCATGTTAAACCGCTGGTTGGAAAGTTAAAAGGTTTTTATTCTTTCCGGATTACCCGCGACTGGCGGATAATTTTTAATTTTTCGGACTCTCAAAAAATTTTTCTCATTGATGTTGCCCACCGGAAAGATATTTACAAATAATCCAAACACGCCCCCGAATGAAAAAATATAACACCTTTTAGACAATCGTCTGAGAGGTGTTATATTTTATTTAAGGTATCTGTTCGTTAAAATTTTTAAAAAAGGAGGTGTTCAAAATGCCCGAAGATAAAATAGAAATAGAATTTTGCGGAAAAGATAAAAAACCCTTAATATTTATTTATAAAATTAAGGGTTTCTTTTTTTATTTTAGAAATTAAAAATTTTACAAATAACCCGTCTGTTTTAGCCAATACTCATTTTCCCATTCCCATAATTTTTTTGCGCCCAAAAATGCCTTAAAATCTTGTTGCCAACAAGGAAATTCTTTTAATTCAACGTCTCCTTTTAATTCACCCCATTCATGTTCGCAATTTTTCATATTTGGATTATATTTGCCGTTTTGCCAGGCGGACCTTATTTTTATTCTACCGCCTTTTTCCCGAAGCGTAGCTCCGCATTTAAGACATGTTCTAATTTGGTCAATTCTTAAAATCCAACGAGTCTGAAGATTTTTAAAATCTTTTTCAAGCGCCGCCATATAAGCGCTGGTTTGAAGATTGTAATCTCGATAAATCGCTTGAGAAGTTTTAATATCTAAAACTCCAAATTTTCCATCAATTAAAGCTAAGGCATCAAGCGTACCGGCATAACGTTCATCAAAATTAATAATTCTTTTTTCTATAAAATCGGGGTCAATTTGAATATTTTTCTTTTCTAAAAATTCTAAAAAAGTGTTAATTGCCGGTTTAACTATTTCGTCAATTTGAGGTTTTTCGCCAATAAATATTTTTTCAACTATTTCATGAATTAATGTTCCTTCGGCTGCTGATTTTTTTTTAACCGCTTCACCCGCGCTAAAATTATTCATTTCAGCGTAAAAATAATAAAGCGCCGGCTTAGATTTAATATTTACTATTTTTGTTACTCGCGGGAACCAAAATCCATCAATATCATAACCGGACGATTCTTTAAAATTTTGAAGATTTGAATAATTCATAATCAAATAAGTTTAAAAATTATTTAGAAATTAATTTATCAGTAAGTTTATAAATATCTCCGGCTCCCATCATTATAACAACCCAAGAATTATAATTTGAATTTTTAATTATTTGTAATAAATTATTACAAAGTTTTTCAGGGTAGGGGAGATAATCAACGGTTTTTAATTTATATTGAGAATTTAAAATCTTTTTTTGAATTACTTTAAATAAATCTTTAGAAGAATAACATTTTACGACAGAATTATTAATTTCATTATTTTTTATCATTTCTCTGCCTTTTACCTTAAATACATCTAATAAGATTAAGTGATTTGCTTCAAAAAACGCGCTTGTAAAGTCTTTAAACAATAAAGACAGGCGTTTGGTTTGGTGGGGCTGAAAAACGCAAATTAAGCCCTTTTTAGGCCATTTTTGGGCTATTGCGGTTAAAGTAGCCTTAATCTCGGAAGGATGATGGGCATAATCATCATATATGGAAACAATAAGCTTTTTTTCTAAAAAATCACTTTGCATATTTCCTTTATATTCCATTCGTCTCCAAGAGCCAGAATAATCGCTTAAAGCTTTTAAAATATCTTTCTCTTTTATTTTTAATTTTTTTGCTAAAGTATAAACCCCCAAAGCATTAGAAAGATTATGATTGCCAATAACTTTTAAAGAAGCAGATACGCGTTTACTAAGACGCGGATTTATTTTGGCTCCATACCAAAATAAATTAATTTTATTTTTTTTTACGATTTTGTTTATTTTATCTCGTAAATCAAAAAGATTTTTATCGTCTTTATTAACAATTAAAATTCCGTCTTTCTGAATATTATTAATCATTTTAAGAAAAGATTTTTTTATATTTATTAAGTTTTTATAATAATCAAGATGGTCTTTATCAATATTGGTAATAATTACGGCAAAAGGGGAGTAATTTAAAAAAGAACCAAGATGTTCATCCGCTTCAATTGCCAAATAATTTTTTTTGCCATAACGAAAATTAATATTTTCTTTAAATTCTTTCATTTTAGAACCAATAATAACCGTAGGGTCAAAACCGGCCTTAATTAAGACAAGAGAAAGCATACCCGTAGTGGTAGTTTTTCCATGCGTTCCCGTTATTGCCAAAGTTTTGTATTTTCGGGTTAAATCTCCCAATGCTTGCGCGTATGATTTTATTAAAATACCCAATTTTTTAGCTTTTTTAATTTCAGGATTATTAGATTGAACCGCGCCGCTATAAATAACAAGATTTGTCTTTAAAGATAAGTTTTTAGCATTACAGCCGATAAAAACTTTTACGCCTTGTTTTTTTAATTCTTGAGTAATTGAAGAAGAACTTATGTCAGAACCGCTTACTTGCCAACCCTGCTTTAAAAACCAGCGTGATAAAGCGCTGGTTCCAATGCCTCCAATACCAATAAAATGAACTTTTTGCTTAGGGGATAACATTTTTAAGGTTTACTATATGTCGCACAATACACCTTTTGTGTCATATTATAAATATGAAATAATCCATCTAACAATATCTATTAATATTTCTAAAATTTTAATAATTAAATCTCCTAATGCTTTAAGAAAATCCGCTAAACCGGAAAGAATATATTTATCAAACCAAACACCGACGTAATTAAATATATCGGTTATTTTTTGAATTATATTCATATTATTTTATTTATTTTTAAATAATATCATGAATTTAACCATATTACAAATAATCAGCCGGATTAACAGTTACTCCTACCGGCACTAATCCAACTCCGGAAAATCCTTTCATTTCAACGCTTAAAGCCCAATAAACGCCAAAATGAAGATGGGGGCCGGTGGAATAACCAGTATTGCCGGAATATCCTATAATTTGACCTCTTTCAACAACTTCTCCTTCTTTAACAATTTGTTTTGATAAATGCGCGTAAATAGTTGCCAAATTATTGTCGTGTTTTATAACAATAAATTTTCCATATTGAACTTTACCATTATCGCCAACAGAAAAAACTTTTCCGCTTTCCGCCGCTAAAATCGGCGTGCCAATAGGCGCCCTAAAATCCATACCATTATGAAATTTGGTTTTATAAGCCCACTTAGCAAAGTCTGTCTCGCCATATTCCTGAGTTACATAAATATCGCTAAGTGGATAAGCAAGCACGCCCGGGCGTTTAATTGGTAAAAGGTCTGGATTAAAACTAAGTCTTAATGCTTCTTCTAAATCGGTAATTTCATTAGCAATTTTCATTTGTTGTTTTTCCAATTCGCTTATAATTTCTTGATATACTTTTTCTTGATTTTTAGTTTCGCTTAAAAGAGATTTTTTATCTTGCTTAACATCGTTTAAAATAATTTTTTTATATTTAAGGTTATTGGTTTCTATTTCAGTGGCGTATTTTTTATTTGCGGATTGGTCTAATTTATTAGCCATATCTTCTTTAAATCGTATTAAAGCATTAATCTCGGTTTTTAATCCAATACTTAAATCATTTAAATTTTGAACATCAGAAACGCTTTCCGCCAAACTTTTATTTCTTAAAAAAATAATTAAAGGCGTTTCAGTGTCAGTTCTTTGAAACTCTTGAAGAATTTTGGTTATTGCTTCTTTTTTTAAAATAATTTTTTCTTCGGCATCCGCAATTTCATATTGAAGAGAATTAATTTCTAAAGCTAATTTTTCAATGGTAACTTCGCTTGAACGAATGCCTAAATTTACTTGATTAATATTGTTATCGGTTTGCTTAATTTCGTTTTGAAGATTTCTACTTTGGTTTTCAATAACATCAAGATTTTTTTGAATTTCCTTTTTTTGATTTTCTATTTCTTCAAGTTCTTTAGATTTTTCTTCAATAGATTCTTTAAGGTCCTCCGGAGCGGCAGCTTGAGAAATAATTAAAGAAAAATGACAAATAATGGTTAAAAAACAAAAAGAAAAAAATATGGTTAAAATTTTTCGTAAAATTTTCATAAATAAAATAAAAGTTTATTATTCTAATTTTTCAATAGCAATATTAAGTCTTCTTAAGGTTTCTTCTTTTCCTAAAACTTCCATTATTTCAAATGGTCCGGGTGAAGCTTTTTTGCCTGAAAGAGCCACTCTTAACGGCCATAACAGGTCTCCCCTGCCCCAAACTTCGGTTAACGGCATAAGAAGTTTTTCTAATTTTTCTTTATTAAAATCAGCCTTAAATATCTTATTAATTTCTTCAACTAAAAGTTTTAAATTAGCCAAACTTTTTTCTTTATTTATTTCAGGTTCTTTAACTATTTCCTCGGACGGCAAAACAATAGGTTGCGGCCAAACTAAAAGTTTAACGTCATAATCAGGCAAATCAAAAAAGAAATTGGCTAATTCTTTAAAATCGGTTAATTTTTTTATTCTATCTTTTTCCGCGTTAATAGCAACAGTAAGTATTTTTTCATTCTCTCCTTCAGTCCATTTAGTGGGAACAAAATATTTAATTTTTTCAAAAAGATTTTTAGAGCTTAATTTTTTAATATATTGAATATTAAACCATTCCAGTTTTTCAATATTAAAAACCGCTCCGGCTTTCTGAACCCGTTTTAAATTAAATTTTTCAATTAATTCCTTTAGTGAAAAAATTTCTTTTTCTTGAAAAGATTTATCCTTCTCTAAGTTTTGTTCCAACGCGGGATGCCAACCGAGAAAAGCCGTAAAATTAACTATTGCTTCAGGTAAATAACCTTGATTTTTATAATCAATAAGCGAGGTTTCCATATATCGTTTTGACATTTTTGAACGGTCAGGAGCAAGAATTAACGGTAAATGAGCGTATTTTATTTCATTAAACCCTAATGCTTTTTGAATTAAAATTTGTTTTGGAGTATTGGAAAGATGGTCTTCGCCTCTGATAACATGACTAATTTTCATTTCATAATCGTCAACTGTATTTGAAAAAACAAATAAAGGCGAACGCGAATTTTTGGCAATAACCATATCTCCTATCAAAGCGGAATTGAATTTCACTTTGTCGCGGATTAAATCCTGGAATTCAACTTCCGTTTCCGGCATTTTAAAACGGATGACAAACGGCTCATTATTATCCAGTTTTTTTTGAACTTCTTCTTTTTGGAGATTGCGGCAGCGGCCGCTGTATTTCGGAGCCAGTCCCTGAGCAAGCATTGCCTGTCTGTCGGACTCCAGCTGTTCCTTGGGACAAAAACAATAATAAGCTTTGTTTTCATCCAATAATTGTTTGAGGTATTTTTCGTAAATATCCAGACGCTCCGACTGCCGGTACGGTCCAAATTCACCAATGTATTTTTGAGATTTGAGATTTGAGATTTGATTTTGAGCGTCAGCGATTGGTCCTTCGTCCCAGTCCATACCCAGCCATTTTATCCCGTCAATAATGTCTTTTTCAAAAGCCGGATTGGAACGTTCTTTATCCGTGTCTTCTATTCTTAAAATCATTTTACCGTTATTCTGGCGGGCGAAAAGCCAGTTAAAAAGAGCGGTTCTTGCCGAACCAATATGAAAAAAGCCCGTTGGCGACGGCGCAAACCGCACCCGGACCGGTGTTTTTATTGAACTTTCCATCATTTAATTATTATAACAAAAATCAAGAGATTTGGCTACTCAAAACTGGAAACCAAGCTAAGAATATGGAATATTTTAAAAAAAAGTGCGCCCGACTCTGAAAGAAGTGAGCGCACTGGAAATTTAAAAATGTGATTTCTCCCAAATTCCGCCATTAAACTCGAATCTGGCGGATTTGTTAACAGGAAAATTGTCGAAATATGAACCCCATTAAAAATCCGGAAATCACGGAAGAGATCGAAAAATCTGAATTTTTTGATCAAGATCTCTTTTCCAAAAAAATCATCGTGGTATTGATCACGAACGAGGACATTTTTAGAAGTAATTGTAATATGGTCCATTATTCGATACCTCCACAAGCAGCGTTAATTTCACTATTAATCTCGGCAATCACCCTCTGAATTTGACCCAAATGATATTTTTTAAGGTCAAATCCTTTCATCTTGTAAATCGTAATACCAAGGGCTTCTTCGCCGTTCCCGTTTGCGTCCGTGTCTTCAAAATTTTCACAGACGATAAAATCAGGATTGAGTTCTTTCGCAAAAAGCTGTTCGCCGATATTAGGCGCATCTTCCGAACCTCTATCGCCTGAACCTGTTGCCCAATTACTTGAAACATCAAGTTGGACAATTGAATAATCCGAGTAATCGCCTCTATTAACACTAACAGCATAATAGTTAGTGTAATTATGATATCCACCATCACACCAACTATATGAGTCACTTTCCGGGGTTTGAGCCAATAAATTATCATCGGCTCTTTTTACCTGAATTCCATCGGGAATTTGGAGATAATAAGGGCTAACATAACCAGATTCTCCTGAGTCTACGTCATATCCAAACCCAAACTTATCTCCATAAAACTCGATACACTCTAATTGCGGCTTCTTTTGTTTCGGGGGAACAAAAGTAATTATTCCCCTCTTTTTGGGTTAAAATACTACCCAAAAAAGGAAATTCCTTAATCATTACTACTAATTTATATGTATTCATCTCCTCATCTCCTTCCAGCTCTTTCCGAGCCTAAAAGTTTTTCCCTTGCTACTCTTTGGCTTCCCGCCAAACCCGGCAAAGTATCGGGCCAATGATAAATTTCCGCAGTCTGCTTTACGTCCTGTGCGAGACGGATTTTCGGTGTTCGCCGCCTGGTTTCCGAAAAATCAGGAAAATATTCAATTTGTAAAGAACTCAATTTTTATGTTCCCATTATACCAAATAAATTACGATTTGTCAAGGTATCAAGGTAATCTACACACACATATTGCACTTTTCTGGTAACCTGGGGGTATATGAAAACAATGCCCAAATTAACAAAAGAAGAAAAATACA
>JAFGBB010000017.1 GCA_016933365.1 Candidatus Wolfebacteria bacterium
AAAGGCGGCAAACCAGTCGATTGCCGACCAAAGACGTTATTGTTTTACAGACCTAAGGTGGTCAATATCTATCTGAACCTGGACACCACCTCAGAACAAACGCTTTTAATTATATCTATTAGCTTATTCCTACGAGAGACACCAGTATCACTTATAAGAGTTTTCATATTATTCTCCTTTCCGGCTATCCAGCCAATTCTAAATGTTTGTTTTTATTTCCTAAACCTTATATTATTATCAAAGAGCGTAATTTGTTTTTGTTATAATAAAATACATTAACCAATTAGTCAAATCTCGCCCTCGTGGTGGAACTGGCAGACACGCATGGTTTAGGACCATGTCCCGCAAGGGGTGCAGGTTCAAGTCCTGCCGAGGGCACAAATTCAGATTCTGCCAAGGGCACAAATTCAAATCCTGTCAAAGGCAAAAAAATATTTTTTTAAAAAATTTAAACATCAATTTTATCATAACTATCCTTTATTGACGATCGTCAATAAAGGATAGTTAATGGCTGTTTATAAATTATTTTTAATTTTTAATTAAGAATAATTAATTAAACAACCTGCTCCAAACTGCCGGTTTTACTAATTTCAAAAATCTCAACGAAATTAATTAATTTCAATTTTAATAAATCTTCCAAAAAATTTTTAGGAATTTTCGTTTTTCCAATCCAAACGCTTTTTTGAATAAGTTTGAAATCTAAATTTTGCAATACCGCTCTTAACCAAGCTCTTTTTCCCCTCTCTTTTTCTGGAATATCAAATATTATAATTATAAACTTATTACCGCTTTCTTTCTGATAATAACGAGTGGGAAATTCTTCCTTTTTCCGCTTTTTTAAAAGCGTTAATTTTTCCTTACCTTTTAAAGTTAAAATAAAAAATTTTTTATTATTCTTTTTATTTTCCTTTATTAAGCCATTTTGTTTTAATTTATAAATAAAATTGTAATATCTTTGTTTAATTTGCCTTTGATAGGCGAGTTCGGCTTCTTTTCTTTCTCGTATACGACTCCGCCTTTCCATTTCATAATCTATTTTACTTAAAGACGCGCCATAACCAGCGCTTAAGAAAGCGTCAAATAAATCAATTGTATTAAGACCAGTGTCTTTCAAAGATTCTAATATTTTTAAAATAATATGCCCCTTTTTTATCATTATTACTATTTTAAAATTGTTATTTTCTAATTATTTATATTTTACTATCCTTTATTGACGATCGTCAATAAAGGATAGTAAAATACATCAATAAATATATATGTATTTTTATAAAAATTTATTCTTTTCTCCTTCTGCCATGAAAAGCTTGATGAACTTCTTTAAGCTGTCTATTTGTTAAATGAGTATAAACTTGAGTTGTAGAAATATTAGCATGCCCTAATAATTCTTGAACAGAACGTAAATCCGCTCCACCCATTAATAAATCAGTGGCAAATTGATGTCGCAATTGATGAGGAGTAACGCGACCAGAAATACCCGCTTTACGCGAATAATAATCAACTATTCTTTGAATTGTTCTTGGCGTAATTCTTCCAATAACCTTTGGTTTTTTAGATTTAGTTAAACTAATAAAAAGAGCTTCCTCATTCGCGTCTTGACGCTTATCTAAATAATTTTTAATCGCTTTTTGAGCGGAAATAGAAAGAAAAACTATTCTTAATTTTTCTCCTTTTCCTCTTACCGTAACCTCGCCTTTTTCAAAATTTAAATTACGATTTAAAGCGCAAAGCTCGGAAATACGAAGTCCTGTTGAAAATAAAACCTCTAAAATTGCTTTATCGCGAAGTCCGCGCAAATTAGAAGAATTAGGCGCGCTAAGAAGTTTTTCTAAATCATTATATTCAATAATTTCTATCTGACGATTAGGAATTTTAGGCAATTCAATTCTATCCGGAGATAAAACTTTAAAATTGCGCTTAATAAGATATTTAAGAAAATTCCTTAAAGCAATAACATAATAAGATTGAGTATTTTTCTTAAGAGTTTCACCTTTAGAACTCTTAAGTCGAGCCAAATACAATCGGAAGTCTCTAACTGAATCATCTGTAATGTCTTTTTCGGTTTTAATTTTAGAATTTTTAATAAAAGACTCAAGATAACGTCTGTAATTATCCCGAGTTTTAAGAGAACGATTTTTTTCTATTTCTAAATAATTAAGATAATCATTAAGAAGTTTTGCGATATCAGCCATAATTTTGGGTTTATTTAAAAAGACTTATAACCATTTCTTTTTGATAAAAACCACCAAAAGAACAAGCGCTAAGATTAAATTACCAATCACGATATACCAAAAAGCCAAGGGCGATTTAGAAAAAGGCAAAGAGACATTCATACCGTAAAATCCCGCAATCGCCACTGGTAAAGTAATTATAACGGTTAAAGCGGTTAAAAATTTCATTACTCGACTCAAACTATTGGCAACTATAGCGGAATAAGATTCGCGAATATTTACTATGGTCTTAAGAGTAGAACGACAAAGTTCAACCAACTGATTACCGCTCAAAGAAAGGTCTTCAATTAAATCTCTATCTTTTTCATATAACTCAAGCGGCATAGCTCGACTTGAAGCGGAAAGTAAATTATTAAGAATAGTATTTGTAGGAACTAAAGCCGCAAGAAAATCATTAACTATATTTTCAAAAGAAACAAACTGAGCTATGTTTTTATCGGTAATTTTTTCCAGTTGAACGCTAACCGCCCGAACATTACGATTAATATCAATTAAAAAATGATTATAAGAATAAATAATTTCTGAAAAAAATTGTAAAAAAAGTTTAGTTTTTTGCGTTGTGCTAAATTCCGTCTTATTATTAATAAATTTATCGGAAAAAAGAGAGTGTTGATAAGAAAGCGTTAAAACAAAGTCTTCTCCAACGGCAATTAAAAGAGGAGAAGTAAAAACTCTGCCTTTTTCGTCTTTCCAAGGAGCTCTAGTAAAAACAAAAATCCCCTTTTTATCAATTTCAAAACGGGGAACTTCATAAGGGTCAATGGCGTCTTTTAACAAACCAAAATCAATGGAAAAATTTTTCGCCAAATAGTTTAATTCATTTTCTTTAGGTTTTTCAACATGAAGCCAGGAACCAATTTTAAATCTTTTAAGTTCTTTTAACTCAGTATCTTTAATTGTTTTATGATAAATTTTAATCATAGAAATCTTGAGTTTCTTGTTTAGCCTATTTTCCCATAAAATTAATATCTTATCAAGCTAACAAATTTAAGGTATTATTAAGATATGGAAAAAATTAATTGTCAAAAAATAGCCGAAGACATAATTAAATCTTTAAAGAATAAATCTAAAATTAAAAAGATTATGGTTGCGATTTTAGTTGGAGAAAACGTGGCTTCTTTAAATTTTTTAAAACAAAAAGAAAAAGTCGCTAAACAACTAAACATAGGATTTAAGCTTTATCAATTTCCCAAAGAAATTGAAAATAAAGAATTAAAAAAAGAGATTGAGAAAATTTCTTTATTAAAAAACGTTGGCGGTATAATAATTCAGCTTCCCTTACCTAATCATTTAAATAGAGATTTTATTTTAAAAACAATTCCTCCGGAAAAAGACATTGACGCCTTAAATAAAAACAGCTTGGTTTTTCCTCCTCCTGTTGGCGTAATAAAAACCATATTGATAAATCAAAAATTAAATCTTAAAAATCTTAAAGTTGTTGTAATCGGACAAGGATTTTTAATAGGAAAGCCAATTACGAATTGGATAAAAAATAAATGCAAAAAACTCCACATAATAGACGAGGGAGATAATTTTAATATCTTAAAAAAAGCAGACTTAATAATTTCTGGCGTCGGCAAGCCTGGTTTATTCGGCCCTGAAGATTTAAAAAATAAAGCAACGGTTATTGATTTTGGTTATAGCATAAAACATGAAACAAAAAATAAAATCTGCGGCGATTTTAATGCTTCAAGTTCTATGCTTCATTCTTCAGGATTTTACACTCCAACGCCCGGAGGAACCGGACCGATTTTAATTACTCAAGTTTTTGAAAACTTTTATAAATTAAATACTTAATCTTTAAAAGATTCAATTGTTTTCTTTCTAATTTCTTCTAAAAGTTTTTTATCTTCTTTTAATTTTTCTCTAGAATTTTCCATACCCACGCCAATTTTTTGATTTTCAAAACCATAAGTATTGCCACTTTTTATAATAATACCTTTTTTAAGCGCAACGCTTAAAATATCTCCTTCGTAAGAAATGCCTTCTCCATAAATAATATCAAATTCCGTCATTTTAAAAGGTGGAGCAACTTTATTTTTAACCACTTTGGCGCGAGTGCGATTACCTACCACGTTTTCACCTTTTTTAATTTGAGCAATACGTCTTAAATCAATTCTCACGGAAGAATAAAATTTTAACGCTCTTCCTCCTGGCGTAGTAGTGGGTTCGCCATATCCCATCATACCGATTTTTTCTCTAAGTTGATTAATAAAAATAATTAATGTATTTGTACGAGCGGCTAAAGCCGTAATCTTACGTAATGCCTGACTCATTAATCGAGCCTGAAGTCCTATGAATTGAGAGCCCATTTCGCCTTCAATTTCCGCCCTAGGAGTTAAAGCGGCAACTGAATCAATAACTACAACATCAATCATCCCCGAACGTACTAATCCTTCTAAAATATTTAAAGCATCTTCACCGCTATCCGGTTGAGAAATTAAAAGATTGTCTAATTTTACTCCTATTTTTTTAGCATAATCCGGGTCCATGGCGTGCTCGGCATCAATATAAGCGGCCTTGCCTCCCTTTTTTTGAACTTCAGCAATAGCATGAAGACAAAGAGTGCTTTTACCACTCATTTCCGGACCAAAAACCTCTACTATTCTTCCTTTTGGAAAACCTCCTACTCCCAAAGCTAAATCTAAAGAAAAAGAACCCGTAGAAATAATATCTACGTTTACTTTTTTAACCGCTCCAAGTTTCATTATTGACCCTTCTCCAAATTTATCTTGAAGAGAACTCAATAATTTATCTAATTCTTTTTCCTTTTCCGAAATTTTTACTTTTTCGGTTTTTTTAGGCATTTAAAAAAGTTTATCGTTTAACAAAAGGCAATAAACCCATAATTCTTGCTCTTTTAATGGCTTTTGCTAACATTCGTTGATGTTTAGCGCAAGTGCCTGTGTATTTAGGAGCAATAATTTTGGCCTGAGAAGAAATAAACCGTTCAAGCAGTTCAACTTCTTTATAGTCTATGGTTTTTGAGTTTTGAGAACAGAAAAAACATTGCATAATAATTTTATTTTTAAAATTTAAAATGGTAAATCTTCAGCGCTAATATCGTCTTCGCCCAAATCTATTTCAGGTAAATCTTGTTTTTGAGAAAAGTTTGAATTAGAACTATTGTTAAATTTTTCTGAACTTCCCGCCATTGCTCTCGGCCCAAATTGAATTCTTTCAGCCACTATTTCCGTCCGATATTGTTTAGTTCCATCCTTAGCGTCCCAAGAACGAGTTTGAATGCGTCCCTCTATTAAAGCTAAACTTCCCTTTTTTAAATATTGACTAACGATTTCAGCTTGACGACCAAAAACAACTATATTATGAAATTGAACCTCTTCTTGTTTTTGTCCTTGCTGGTCTTTCCAAACGCGATTAGTGGCAATACCAAAAGAAGCAACCGGAGTACCCGAGGGTAAAGCTCGCAATTCCGGATCTCTTGTTAAATTTCCAATTAAAAAAACTTTGTTTAAATTCATTTTAACTTTATTTTTAATTTTAAAACTATTTTAATATTTCTTCCAGTCTTTTTTCCAGCGCCTCATTGCTTAAATTTTCCGTTCTAGGTGCTTTAGAAGTTTCTTGAGAAACTGAAATTTTTTCTTTTTTAGAATATTCTTCTAATAACTTCTTTTTTCCCGTATCAACATTCTCGTTTTCTTCTCTTTTTCTTTCTTCAATAATAGGCCTAAAAAGAATTGAGAATCTTAATATGTTTTTTTTGTTTCTTAATTCTTCAGTTAAATTAATTATATTGGCGGGTTCAGTGGAAAAATAAAAACTGCCAAAAAACGCAAAATTCTCTTTTTTAATAGGATAAGAAAGTTTAATTTTTGATATTCCGCTATCTCCAGATATTGATAATTGTAATTTTTTAAAAATATTAACAATTACTTCTTTATCTTCTTCGTTTTTAAGCAAAAAATTAATTTCGTAATTTTTTTTCTCTTGTTCCATAATAATTATATTAATTGATAATCAACAAAAAGTAAACTCTTTTATAAAAAAATTACTCTTTTATTTTTTTCTGAAAACCGGTTCCCGCGGGAATCAAGCGCCCAATTATAACATTTTCCTTTAATCCTCTTAATTTATCTACTCTTCCTTCAGAAGCCGCCATTACTAAAATTCGCGCTGTTTCTTGAAAAGAAGCCGCCGAAAGAAAACTTTCCGTTGAAAGAGCCGTCTTGGTGATACCTGTTAAAAGTTGTTTTGCTTTTGCCTGTTCTTTGCCTTTCTTTTTTATTTCATTATTTACCTCAAGAAACTTGGATTTTTCAACTATTTCTCCAATAACAAAATTTGTTTCTCCTGGCTCGCTAATCATCATTCGGGAAAACATTTTTTTAATAATAATTTCTATGTGTTTATCGTTGATATTTGTACCTTCAGAAACATAAATTTTCTGAATCTGATTAATAATATAATTTTCAACCGCGCCGCGTCCTTTAAGTTTAAAAAGGTCTTTTATATCAATTGACCCTTCACAAAGTTGAGTTCCTTTTTCTATGACCTCTTTAGGTTTAACAAAAACCATATTAGTACGCGGAATAGAGTATTCAATTATTTTTGTTTTTTTGCTTGTTTTGGATTTTCCGGCTTTAGCTTTAGATAAAACTTTTAATCTTATAATTTTAAACGCTTCTTTTTCTTCTATTTCTTCAATTATACCGTCGTCATCAGCTAAAGGAGCTTTTCCCTTAGGAACTCTAATTTCAAAAAGCTCTTGTACTCGCGGTAAACCGTGCGTAATATCAGCTCCGGCCACGCCTCCGGAATGAAACGTTCTTAAGGTTAACTGAGTTCCCGGCTCGCCAATTGATTGAGCCGCGACAATACCAATCGCTTCTCCGGGTTTAATTAATTGATTTCTTCCTAAATCAAGTCCATAACATTTTGAACAAACGCCATAAAGCGTATTGCAAGTAATAGGTGAACGTATTTTTACGGATTGAATATCTGACGCTTCAATAATCTGAGCCGCTTCCCTGGTAATAATTTGGTTTGCTTTTACAACTATTTCATTTCCTATTTTAATATCTTTAAGCGCGGTTCTGCCAAAAAGTCTTTGTCCAAAATTATATCCAAATTTATCACCATCAGAGCGAAGAATTTCTAATCCTTCAGTGGTTTTACAATCATCTTCTCTTATTATTAAATCTTGAGAAACATCAACTAATCGACGCGTAAGATATCCCGCTGAAGCGGTTTTTAAAGCGGTATCAATTAAACCCTTTCTAGCTCCGTGAGTATTATTAAAAAATTCCAAAACGCCCAATCCTTCTTTATAAGAATGTTTTATTGGAAGTTCAATTGTCGCTCCTCTTGGATTTTGCACTAAACCCTTCATTCCCGCCATTTGCGCCGGAGAAGACCAACTTCCCCTGGAACCGGAATCAATAATTGAATAAACGGTATTATCTTCATCTAAAGTCGTCGGAACAAGTTTACCCACTTCTTTCATTACCCTTTCCCAAACTTCAATTGTTTTAATTCGCGATTCTGATTTTGTCAAAAGACCGTCTTGATACTGTTGTCTTATTTTTTCAATTTCTACTTCAGCTTCTTTTATAAGTTTCTTTTTTTCTGGAGGAGTAACAAGGTCGTCCATGCCCCAACTAATTCCAGATAAAGTAGCCCAATAAAAACCGATTTTTTTTATTTCATCTAATATTTTCCATACTTCTTCAATTCCATATCTTTCAATAAATTCCGTAATTAATTTTTGCAATTCTTTTTTGTTCATTATTTTATTAATAAACCCAAAATCTTCAGGTAAAATATCGTTAAAAATAATTCTTCCTACCGAAGTTTCAATAAAAACAGATTTATTAATTTTTTTATCTTTAGAATCTTTTTTATTTTCTAAAATTTCTAATTCTAAAGAAGAAACCTTAATTTGTTCATTAATTTCTAAATGTCCGGATTCATAAGCCAATTTCGCCTCTTGAGAAGAAGAAAATATTTTTTTATTTCTTTCTTTAATTTCTTTTTTGATTTTAGTAAGAAAATAACATCCCAAAACAATATCTTGAGAAGGAGTAATAATTGGGTCTCCGGTGGCCGGCTTTAAAATATTGCGACTGGAAAGCATTAATTCTTCCGCTTCTTTTTGAGCTTCATCGGTTAATGGTAAATGCACGGCCATTTGATCTCCGTCAAAATCAGCATTAAAAGAAGAACACACCATTGGCGGAATTTTAATACATAAGTCCTCAATAAGAATTGGTTTAAACGCTTGAATTCCAAGGCGATGAAGAGTTGGCGCGCGATTTAAAAGAACTTTTTTATCGGCAATAACCTCTTCTAAAATTTCCCAAATTTCCGGAGAAGCGTCATCAATTAAATGATTCGCGTTTCTAATATTATGAGCCATTCCTCGTTCAATAATTTTATTGATAACAAAAGGCTTAAAAAGTTCTAATGCCATTTTTTTAGGAAGACCGCATTGATTTAATTTAAGTTCAGGACCAACAACAATAACTGAGCGACCTGAATAATCAACTCTTTTTCCTAAAAGATTTTGCCTAAATCTACCCTGTTTCCCTTTTAACATATCAGCTAAAGAACGGAGCGGCCGACGCTGACTGGAAAGTTGAGGTTGACTGCCAAGACGAGAAGTATTGTCAATCAAAGCATCTACGGCTTCTTGAAGCATTCTTTTTTCGTTCGTAATAATAATCTCCGGAGCTTTTAATTCTATTAATTTTTTTAACCGATTATTACGATTGATTACTCTGCGATATAAATCATTTAAATCAGAAGTGGCATAGCGTCCGCCATCTAAAGCAACCATCGGTCTAAGGTCCGGAGGTAAAACCGGTAAAACAGTTAAAATCATTGATTCGGGGCGAGCTTTATTTTTTATAAACGAACGAATTAATTTAAATCTATAAAGCAAATAACGTTCCTGAGTAATATCTTTAACGCTTTCTAATTCTTTTTCTATTTTTTGAACTTCTTTTTTTAAATCAATTTTTTCAAGAATTTTTCTTACTGCTTCAGCTCCGCTAGAGGCCTCAAAAACATTAGCAAAACGTTTAGCTAAATTTAGATACTCGTTTTCGGTAAAAATTTTTCCAATTTCTAGTGAAAGCAAGGCTTCTTTTGTTCTATTTTTAGCCTCTTCTAATTTTTTAAAACTTTCTTTTTCTGTTTCTTTTTTATTATTAATTTTGTTATTTTTAAAATCTTCTACTATGGTTTTTTTACGAGATTTAAATTCCCTTTCAAGTTCTTCTAAAACGGCATTTTTATTTTCTTCATTAACATTAGTAACAATATAAGCGGCCTGATAAATTACTTTTTCCAGTTTTTGAATTGGAGCGTTTAAAAATAAACCAATTTTTGAAGGAATTGTTCTTAAAAACCAAATATGAGCGACAGGAGCGGCTAATTTAATATGTCCCATTCTTTCTCTACGCACTGAAGAACGCGTAACTTCTACTCCGCAACGGTCACAAATTATGCCTTTATAACGAATTCTACGATATTTTCCGCAATAACACTCATAATCCTTAGTAGGACCAAAAATCCGCTCAGAAAAAAGACCGTCTTTTTCAGGGCGTTGACTTCTATAATTAATAGTTTCCGCTTTTAAAACTTCTCCATGAGACCAAGATAAAATTTCTTCAGGAGAAGCAAATTTAATTTTTAAAGCATTAAAATCCATATTTTTAAATTAATTTTAATAAATTTTTAAATTTTATTACTCTTCTTTATTTAACTCTTCTTTTTTTTCTCTTCCTCCTATTTCTTCAACTCCTAATCCTAAGGCCTTTAACTCGCTTACTAAAACATTAAACGCCGAAGGGGTACTTGGATTTTTTATTTTTTCTCCTCTAATAATTGACTCAAAAGAAGCTCCTCTTCCAAAAACATCGTCTGATTTTATAGTTAACATTTCCTGAAGAGAATGCGCTGAACCATAACCCTCTAATGCCCAAACTTCCATTTCTCCAAAACGCTGTCCTCCAAACTGAGCTTTTCCTCCAAGCGGTTGTTGAGTTATTAAAGAATAAGGTCCTGTAGAACGCATATGTATCTTGTCTTCAACTAAATGATTAAGTTTCATTATATAAATACTTCCTACGGTTATAGGGCGAGGAAAGGGTTTGCCTGTTCGTCCGTCATAAAGCACCGCTTTCCCGTTTTCAGGAACATCAGCTTTTTTAAGCTCTGTTTTTATGTCTTCTTCAGTGGCTCCAACAAAAACCGGAGTAATTGCCCGATAACCAAGCTTGCGAGCGGCCATACCTAAATGGGTTTCTAAAATTTGTCCAAGGTTCATTCTTGAAGCAACGCCTAATGGATTTAAAATAACATCAACAGGAGTTCCATCTTCAAGATAAGGCATATCTTCAATAGGACGAATTTGGGAAATTACGCCTTTATTGCCGTGACGACTTGCTAATTTATCTCCTGCCATTACTTTTCTTAAGCGAGCAATGTCAATTTGAATTCTTTTTACAACTCCAGGACCGAGTTTGTCTCCTCTATCCCGAGAAAAAATTTTAATTCCTACTACCCGACCGGATTTTCCATGAGGTAAAACTAAAGAAGTATCTCTAACATCAGCCACTTTTTCACCAAAAACCGCTCTTAATAATTTTTCTTCCGAGGTTAATTCAACTTCGCCTTTAGGAGAAATTTTACCGACTAAAATATCTCCCGCGCCAACTTCCGCGCCTATTCTTATAATTCCTTCTTCATCAAGATTTTTTAATTTTTCTTCGGGGATATTTGGAATATCAGGAGTTGTTATTTCTAATCCTAATTTAGTATCTCTAACATCGCAATAAAAATCTTCAATATAAACAGAAGTAAAAAGGTCGTCTCTTCTAACTCTTTCAGAAAGAATAATAGCGTCTTCAAAATTTGCTCCTTCCCAAGAAGCAAAAGCTACTAAAAGATTTTGACCCAAAGCTAAAACGCCGTTTTCACTTGAAGCGCAATCAGCTAAAATATTTCCCTTTTTAATTTTTTGACCTTTTTTAACTAATGGCCGCTGAGAAATAGAAGTATAATAATTTGACCTTCTAAATTTATTAATCTGATAAACATTTTTCTTATTGCCAGCCCCTTTAACAATTATTGATTGACCGTCAATTTCAATCACCTCTCCGTCTTCTTCGGCAATAATTAATCGGCCGGAATCAAAAACAGCTTTTTCTTCCATTCCTGTTGAAACTAAAGGAGCGGCCGGTCTAATCGGAGGCACGGCTTGACGTTGCATATTAGAACCCATTAACGCTCTATTGGCATCATTGTGCTCAAGAAAGGGAACTAAAGAAGCCGCGACTCCTATCATTTGATTATGAGCAACGTCTATAAACTCTATTTCTTCTTTAGAAAAAGTTGAAGGAGTATTTTTAAATCTAGCTTCAACAGTTTCTTCAATAATTTCATTTTTATCATTTAATTTCGTGCCTCCTTGAGCTATTTTATATTTTTCTTCTTCTAACGCGTCCATCCAAACTACTTCCGCAAGAACTTTCCCTTTTTCAACTTTAAGATAAGGAGTTTCTAAAAATCCAAATTCATTAAGCCGAGTATAGTTTGCTAAATGACTAATCAAACCTATATTTTGTCCTTCAGGAGTTTCAATTGGACAAATTCTTCCATAATAAGAACTATGAACATCGCGAACTTCAAAGCCGGCTCTTTCTCGGGTTAATCCTCCGGGACCCATGGCCGAAAGCCTTCTTTTATGTTCCAATTCCGAAAGCGGATTTACTTGGTCCATAAATTGCGATAATTGAGAAGAAGAAAAAAATTCTCTAACTACCGCAACCAAAGGACGAGCATTTACTAATTGAAGAGGCGTAAGGTCTTCCCATTCCAGCGTAGACATTCTGTCTTGAATAATACGGCGTAAACGAGCAAAACCAACATAAAGTCTATTTTGAAGTAATTCTCCCACGGCTCTTATTCTGCGATTTCCCAAATGATCAATATCGTCCGGTTCAGCTAATTTATTATTATTTAATTTAATAATTTCTTTAATAACTTTAACCAAATCCTCTAAATCAAGAGTTTGATTTTTCTTGTTTTTTATTTCTAATCTCTGATTAAGTTTAAATCGCCCAACATTAGAAAGACTATATCTGTCAATTCTGTTAAACATTGAATCAATCAATCCTTGAGCATTTTCAGACGTAGCTAAATCTCCAGGTCTTAGTCTTTTATAAATTTCCGTATAAGATTCAGCCGTTGTCTTTGCTATATCTTTTTTAAGAGTTGCTTCAATAAATTTGATATCTCCAGTATCAACGTCTTTAAAGGTTTTAAGAATTTCTTTTTCGTCTTCTAAGCCGAAAATTCTTAAAAGAGAAGTTGCCGGCGCTTTACGATGACGATCTATTTTAACTCCAATTACTCCGTCTGAATCCGTAATAAATTCCAACCAAGCTCCTCTGTTTGGGATAATTTTTGCTCCAAAAAAATTTTTTCCTTTAAAATTTTCAGCCGTAAAGAAAATTCCGGCAGAGCGAATTAATTGAGAAACAACCACTCTTTCAATTCCATTTATAATAAAAGTTCCCCTTTTGGTTATAATAGGAAAATCTCCAAGATAAATTTCTTGTTCTTTAACACTTTTATTTTTGCGATTAACAAGCTTTGTTTTTACCCTTAAAGAAGCTTCATAAGACAAACTTTTAAACTGAGAAGTTTCTTCGTCGTATTTTGGTTCATCAAAATAATAATCTAAAAAATAAAGGTCTAAATCTTTTCCGGAATAATCTTTAATAGGAGATAATTCGTCAAAAAGTTCCTTTAACCCCCTTTTAATAAACCAATCCCAAGAAGCTGTTTGAATTTCCGCTAAAAACTGCTGCTTAATAAAAGCATCAGGATATGATGAAAATTTTTTAGTAGGTAGTTTTAACACGTTTTATTTTTACGCCAATTTACTCTTTTAAAAATAATATTTTAAATAGAGCTTAAGACTTTTTTATTTAAAAGCAAAAAATACCTTTTTAAAAAGGCAGGTTTTTTTATTTTAATAAATATATAGCACGGTTTTTATTGTGCTCATCTAATGTTTTACTAAAAATTGTTTTTTGGGTTTTAGGATCGGAAAGATAATACCAATAATCTGATTTCTCGGGATTTAAAGCGGCTTTTATGGCTTCAAAAGAAGGATTACAAATCGGAGTTTCCGGCAAACCAAGATAAAGATAGGTATTATATAAAGAATCTATTTTAAAATCTTTTTCTTCAAGCGCGGGACATTTTAAAAATTTTCCAAAGCATTTATTATAAATTAATGTTGCGTCAACTTGAAGAGGCATACCCGCGGACATTCTTTTAATTAAAAGACCGGCAACTAAGCGCCTTTCTGAATAATCGGGAATCTCTTTTTCTAAAAGAGAAGCTAAATTTATTATCTCTAAAAGATTAGCATCGCTTTTTAAAAAAGGCAAGACCTTTGTCTCAAAATCATTTAAAATTTTTTTTATTACCAGGTCAGCTCCTGAACCTACGAAAAAATTATACGTATCAGGCAAAAGAAATCCCTCTAAGCTTTTTGCATCTTCTAACCAAATATAATTTTCTTTTAAAGAGCTAATATTATAGTTTATCAAATCTCCTCCACTGATAATGCCTAAAGAAGAAAATTTTTCATCAATTTCTCTGATAGTCATTCCCGGAGCGATAATTATTGAAATTTCCGGGGGACCCTCAACCAACCTTGTCGTCAATTCCGAAATGGAAATATTTAATGCTAAAACATATTTTCCCGGCTTAATTTGATGAGATTTGCCGGTCAATATATTATAAATTTTAAATATCGTTTTAAACCGAACAAGTCCTTTTTCTTTAAGCTTTTTATTAATCAAATCAAACGTCTCTCCTTGTTTTATTTCTACCTCTACAAATTTTTCTCCGTTTCCAGCAAATATCTGAAATGAATATAAAAAAAATAAACCCAAAACTAAAACAGAAAATAAAAAACTAGCGACCAATAATCTCTTTTTAATATTCATAAACTAAGAACGACGGACAAAAATCGTTTGAATGATACCTATTAAAATTAAGTTTGTCAAGAGGCTAGAACCTCCATAACTTAAAAAAGGAAAAGTGACGCCAACAACAGGGGTTAATCCTAAATTAGAACCTATATTAAAAATAAGCTGAACAATTAATAAAATAACCGCCCCTAAACAAATAAAACGATTGAAATTATTATCAGAATCAAGTCCTATTCTAATAATCCTTAAAATTAAAAAGCTAAAAACCAAAAGGATAAATAATCCCATTAATAACCCCCATTCTTCAATAAAAGCCGCAAAAATAAAATCTGTTTGAGCTTCCGGCAAAAAACCAAGCTGAACCTGGGTTCCCTGCTTAAATCCCTTTCCTAAAAATCCGGCTGACCCAATCGCTATTTTAGACTGAATTACATTGTAATTTATACCTAAAGGATCTCTTTCTTGAAATAAAAATCCTGAAATTCTATCTTTTTGATAGTCTTCAAAAACATTTTGCCAAATTATTCCTCCTATTAATAAAAAAATAATTAAAGCAATTATCAAGTGACTATATTTTATACCGCTAACCAATAGAAAACCAAACCAAAGACAAAAAAGAATAAGAGCGGAACCAAAATCAGGCTGAATAGCGATTAAAAAGGCCGGAATAAAAAAATAAATAAATGAAATTATTAAATTAGAAACCCTGGCAATACTGGCGTGTCTGCGACTAAAAAAATAAGCAAATAAAATTATTAAAACTAATTTGCTTAATTCTGAAATTTGAAAATAAATTGAGCCTATAACCAACCACCCCTTTATTCCTCTAATAGTAGGAGCAAAAAAATAAGTAATTATTAAAAATAAAATTAATAAAAAATAAAGACCGAAAATAATACCCTTATAATTAAGATACGGTCTCCAATCAAAATGAATTATTAAAAAAATAAAACCTAATCCAATAAGCCAAAAAATTAATTGTTTTTGAAATAAATCTTGACGACTGGAAATTAAACTTATCAATCCCGCGGCCATCAATATAAAAAGAGAAAAATTTAATTTCCAATCAAGTTTTCTAATCATATTTTAAAAAGAAAGATTTCCTTTAGCGATTAATTGACGAGATTTATTTTTAAAACCGTTAATATAAGCGGCCACGGCAATCATTACGGCATTATCAGTGCAAAACTTCCCTTGAGGAACAAAAAAATTTAATTCGGGGTTTGTTTTTTTAATTTCAGCTTTAAATCTTTTTTGCAATGTTTTGTTAGAAGCAACTCCTCCTGAAATAAAAACAGACTTCACTTTAAATTCTTTAGCGGCCCGAAGAGTTTTTTTAATTAATGCTTCAAAAGCGGCTTCTTGAAAAGAAGCGGCCACGTCGGCTTTAAATTTTTGATTATTTAATTTTGTTTTTTTATTTTTAAGATAATAAAATACCGAAGTTTTTAATCCCGAAAAACTAAAATCGTAATTTTTTTGATTAAGCATGGGTCTTGGAAAATCTATAAAATTTGATTTTCCATTAATTGCGAGATTTTCAATTTCCGGTCCTCCGGGATAAGGAAGCTTTAATAATCTGGCGACTTTATCAAAACATTCGCCTACCGCGTCATCGCGAGTTTCTCCAATTTTTTTAAATTGAGATAAATTTTTCATTAAAACAAGAATTGTGTGTCCGCCACTAATGACTAAAGTTATTGCCGGAAATAATTTTTTAAAATTTATTAGTTTTAATTTGGAATTTAAAAGAAAGGAATATAAATGACCTTCAGAATGACTAATTCCCATTAATTTAAGGTTAGGATTTCTCTTTTTAAGAATTGGATATAATTCTTTTGTAAAATTTATTCCCGTCCAAAGAGCCGGCTCTAATCCTGGACCAACAGTTACCGCAAGAATATCAAGAGTTGTTATTTTCTTGCTGGAAATTTTTTGCCATAAAATAGGTAAATTATTTAAATGTTCTCTTTTGGCAAGATTAGGAACAACTCCGCCAAAAGGTCGATGAATTGCTATTTGCGAAGCCACAAAGTTTTTTAAAACCTTAAATTGGGGATTTTTTATGCCTCCCTTGGTTTCAATTAAAGCAATAGCGGTTTCGTCGCAGGAGGTCTCAATCGCTAATATTTTCATATTTTGTTATTAAAACAATTTTTAAATATTAAATTTGCGTTATTTAAAAAATTTAAAAGGGAAATAACAATTTTTAGCAGCCCCACGGGGAATCGAACCCCGATTTCATCCGTGAAAGGGATGTGTCCTAACCGTTAGACGATAGGGCCTTTTTATGTAATATAAATATTTTTAAAATACTTATTTCTATTTAAAGATAATGTTGAAACGCCTATTTGTCAATTTAAATAAATTTTTAAAAAACGCTTTATGTAAATATTTTCATATTTATTTATTTTAGTGTAAAATAAATAAATATGAAAAAACTTATTCTTATTGACGCCAATTCTTTAATTCATCGTTGCTTTCATGCCTTACCTCCCTTAAGCGGACCCAACAATCAACCTAGTGGAGCTCTTTATGGATTAAGCAGTATTTTAATTAAAATTATCAAAGAACAAAAACCTGATTATCTAACCGCTTTTTTTGACCGACCCGAACCTACTTTTCGTAAAGAAATGTTTAATGATTATAAAATTCATAGACCCAAAGCCCCAAACGAACTAATTTCTCAAATTATTGAAGCCCATAATTTATTTGATTCTTTTGAAATAAAAACTTTTGAAATTCCTTCTTTTGAAGCGGACGACTTAATAGGCGCGGCAGTTGAAAAATTAAAATCGTCATTAGATTTAAAAATAATTATTTTAACTGGAGACTTAGATATTCTTCAGCTTGTGGAAAATAAAAAGGTTTTAGTGGAAACCTTAAAAAAGGGAATTAGCGAAACTATAACTTATGACGAAGAAGCCGTAAAAAAACGTTATGAAGGATTAAAGCCAAAACAAATTCCCGATTTTAAAGGATTGGTTGGAGACGCCTCAGATAACATTCCCGGAGTTCCGGGTATAGGTCCTAAAACCGCTATTCCTTTAATAAAAGAATATAAAACTTTAGAAAATTATTTTAATGAAGGTCAATTAGATAAAAATTATATAAAAATTGATAATTTTAAAGAACAAGCCCTACTTTCTAAAAAATTGGCAATAATTGAACGTCAAGCTCCCTTGGAAATAAAAAATTTATCCGAATTAAAATATGAAAATCCACCCAAAGCGAATTTAATTTCTTATTTTGAAAAACTCGGGTTTAAAACATTAATAAATAGAATTGAAAAAATAAACTAAAAATTACAAAAAACGGCTCATTTTATTGAGCCGTTTATTTTTATTTAAATTAATCGCTTATTGGTTTTACAATGATATACCTTTCTCTTCTTTCTCCAACGCTTTCGGTTTTAACATCGGGATGAGAGGATAATTCCATATGAACCAATCTTCTTTCATAAGCATTCATTGCCGGCAAAGGAACTTCTTCTTTGGTTGTAGAACTTTTTCTAGCCGCGGCTTTAGCTAATTCCAAAATAAGACTTTCTCTTTCTTTGCGATAATTATTAATATCAATAAAAACGGTTTTTAAGGATTCTTCGTTTTTACCAATCATTAATCTCACTAAATAATTTAAATTAACAACAAAATTAGGAAGAATTTTTTTAAAAGATTCACCCTCATTAATAAAAATTGAAAATCGGCTGTTTTCTTCGTCATAATTAACTGAAAAATCGTCAAACCCCATCAATTCAATTAATTTTTTAAGATTTTCGTGTAAATTTTCATTCATAATTTTATTTATTAATCTTTTTATTAATCATAATTTGTTGGACAACGGAAAAGCAAGAAGTGGTAAACCAATAAATTCCAATAGCTGAGGGAAGATTAAAAAAATACAAAAACAATATTGTTAAAATAGGTCCAAGATAAACCATTTGCCGACTCATTTGCTGAGTCATTCTTTCGGCGGAAGATAAATTTTTAACGGATTTATTTGTTTTTGCCATTGATAATTTTCCTAATAAATATTGAACTATAGCGGCGGCAAGAACAATTATTAAATTTCTTTTACTTAAATCAATTATTCCAAGAAATAAATGATTAAAATGTTCCGGAGCGGGAATAAAAGAATATAAATTATTTAAGGCTTCCATTGAAAAGCCGTTTAAAAAAACTTTATAAAGAGCAAAAAGAATTGGAAGTTGAATAAGGAGCAATAAAAATCCCGAAAAAGGATTTACTTTATGCTCTTTATAAAGGTCCAACATTGCCCGGCCCTGTTTTTCTTTGTCTTGTTTGTGTTTCTCTTGGATTTCTCTAATTTTAGGAGCTAATTTTTGAAGCAAGGCTTGATCTTTAGCTCCTTTATAAAATAAAGGAAATAAGATTAAACGAATAACAATAGTTAAAAGAATAATAGCTATTCCCAAATCATAAAAAGAAGCATATTGATAAAAAAATATCAAAGCGTTAAATAATGGTTTAAAAAGAATTTCGTGAAATAAATTACTCATTTTGTTATAAAATCTTTTTTAATTCTTTCTCAATTTCCGATTTTTTAAATTTTGAAATTGAAGGTAAAACAATAATTAAATAATCTTTACCGATAATTTCATAAAGTTTTTCAATGCGGATAAAATCTAAAATAATTCTTTTAATATAATTGCGCCTAACGGCGCTTTTAGAAATTTTAGAACTGACCACCACCCCAAACCGACTAAATTTTAAACCGTTCAAGTTTGACTTTAAAATAAAAAAATTACTTTTTTTATTTATGCTTTTTCCTTTTTTTTCTTTAATCCATTTTCCAATAGGAAGTCGGAATTTTTTTGCCAACATAAAATTATCGCCGGCTATTTTTATACAGTAAGCCGTTTTCTTCCTTTTGCTCTTCTTCTTTTAATAACGTTTTGACCTCCGGGTTTTCTTGAACGTTTTAAAAATCCATGAGTCTTTGCCCTTTTTCTTTTTTTAGGTTGATATGTTCTTTTTGGCATAATTTAATTATATAAATTTTTTAATATAAGTCAAAAAATAAAACGTG
>JAFGBB010000018.1 GCA_016933365.1 Candidatus Wolfebacteria bacterium
CGGACAGATTTTAAGATTTTTTGGCTCTGAACCAAAAAGAAATTCCACTAGCTATAAGAAAAGCACTAATAATATTTCTTACAATTATAGAATATAAATTTGTAGGCAAGAAAGCAAGAAAAATCAGAATAATCCCAACTACAATTACTAAAATGCTTAAATATTTTATTTCTTTTTCTGGTGAGAATTTTCTCATACTCTCTTGTGGCGGAGTTGTGCCTTCAGGTTTTTCTGTCATAATTTTATTGATTAATTTATTAAACCGACTAAATTATATCACAAGTTATATTCGACCTGAAATAAATTGCCAAAAAATTCTAAAAATAATAAAGAAATTTCTGGCTATTTCATTTAACGCGCAGCTATGCGATGTTCCCACGAAGCGCAGCGACATTTTACACAACGTTTCGGCATATCTGAAGTTGCGTAGCAATATGGGTGGAGGCTTTTGTAAAAAGCCGTAACCAGATATGCCGTGTTAACTAATATAAATAAATTCGCGAGCGATAGCGAGCATTATTCGGGCAAATTTTATTTTAATTTTTTACTTTTGATGTGGCGCCAAAATTCTATAAACTTCTTTCGGTTTATCATCAAATAATGATAAATAAACTTTTTCTGCCACTTTTAGGGGGTGAGCATAAATCGGCAGTCTACCTGACCACATTTTAGTTCGTCTGCTTACTTCGTTTACGGCTTTTCTGGTATAGGGATTATCATACATTCCAGTATCAATTGCGCCTGGCCTTATGTCAAAAATTTCTATTCCTTCATCTCTCAATTCTCTTTTAATGCCTTCAATATAACCAACTAAAGCATGTTTAGCCGCAACATGCGTTGCGCCAAAATGATAACCTCGTTCTCCAGACATCGAGGTAATTATAGAAATTTTAGCTTTCTGCTTACTTTTGATTTGTTTTCTGAATATCGGCACCATTTTTAACATTAACATGTGGGTAGCAGTAACAATCCCCATTTCGGTTGCAATCAATTTTGGCTCAATTTTTTCAAAAGGTAAATAAATATTATCATTTGGAATTTTGTATGTTCCGCCACCTATGCCTACAGACTGAACCCAGTAAAAGTAAGCGCTATTAGATAATTTATCTATCAAATGATTTACGCCTTTGTTAGTGGTTAAATCAGCGGCAACATAAGAAATATTTTTTCCTTTACACCCGAGATTTATCAATCCCTGTTTTATTTTTTCTAAATGTTCAGCGTTTCTTGATACCATTATTATTTCTTCACCTTTTTTTAAAAAATAATATGCAATTGCTGTGCCGATATTCATTTTATACTCAACCCCATCAATAAAAATACTATCATGGGATGGTTTATTGTTATATCTATAAACATGACTAATAGGTTTGAAGCCACACCCTGTAATAATAACCTTTAAATTGTCTGATTTTAGCGCTTTCATAAAAAATTAAAATAAAATTTGCCCGAATAATTTTTCTGCGATAGCAGAAAAGAATTTATTTATTTCATTTAACGCGCAGCTATGCGATGTTCCCACGAAGCGCAGCGACATTTTGCACAACTCGTTTCTATACAAACTAAATGTATATTATCGACTTTTTGTTATATATTATACAAATCTAATATATGACTTACTGAAAATCACTTAACAATTTCAGTGCCGATGGGAGGAATTGAACCTCCGACCTAAGCTTTATGAGGGCTCCGCTCTACCACTGAGCTACATCGGCGTCAATAAATGTTGCGGGGGCCGGATTTGCACCGACGATCTTCTGGTTATGAGCCAGACGAGGTACTACTCCTCCACCCCGCAATTCAATTATACCCATTATAAATTTTTTGACAACATTAATTTTAAAAACTTCTTTTTTAAAACGTTTTGCGATATTATTAAAATAATGAAAACAACCAATTTAAAAAACAAAAAAATCGCCATTTTAGGTTTTGGACGAGAAGGAAAATCTCTTTTAAAATTTTTCGAAAAAAATAATCTTCAAGCCAATATTAAAATTCTTGACCAAAAAAAAGATAAAAATTATCTTAAAAAAATAAAAGATTTTGACGTTGTTTACCGTTCACCCGGAATTCCTTATAATCTTCCGGAAATTCAAAAAGCCATAAAAAAAGGCATTGAAATTTCCAGCGTCACAAAATTATTTTTTGAAAAAACAAAAAATAAAATAATAGGAATTACCGGAACCAAAGGAAAAGGAACAACCGTTACTTTGCTTTATAAAATTCTTAAGTTTTGCGGCAAAGATGTTTATTTGGCCGGAAATATTGGCAAATCTCCTTTAGAAATTCTGCCTCGCATTAAAAAAAATTCCTTAATTATTCTGGAATTGTCCAGTTTTCAACTGCAAGATTTAAAAAAATCCCCAAGCCTTGCCGCGATTTTGGAAATATTTCCCGACCATTTGGATTCCCATAAAAGATTTAAAGAGTATTTAAACGCCAAATCCAATATCGCCAAATGGCAAAAAAAATCGGACAAGGTTTTTTATTTTAAAAACGACAAATATTCAAAACAAATAGCCTTAAAAAGTAAAGGAGAAAAAAATCAAATCGCCGTCGGAAATTTTAAATTATTCAAACAAAAAGACTTAAAAACTCCGGGCTTTCACAATTTTAAAAACGCCGCAATGGCTTCTTCAATCGCCTTGTATTTAAAATGTCCAAAAGAAAAAATATTAAAAATCGTTAAAAACTTTTCCGGAAACGAACACAGATTAGAGTTTGTCAAAAAAATAAAAAATGTAAGTTTTTATAACGATTCGGCAAGCACTAATCCGCAAACCGCGATTGCGGCAATTAACGCTTTTAAAGAACCAAAAATATTAATAGCCGGCGGCAAAGATAAAAAATTAGATTATTCCCCTCTTAAAAAAGCTCTTAAAAAATCTAATACCGAAATAATCATTCTTTTCGGCGAAAATAAAAACAAAATCAAAAAACAAATAACAAAAAGCGACAAAAATATCGTTTTGACGAAAAATTTAAAATCCGCAATCAAACTTGCTTATTTAACCGCTCAAAAATTAAACTCTCAATTATCAAAGTCTATAATTATTTTATTTTCTCCGGCCTCGGCAAGTTTTGATATGTTTAAAGATTACGCGGACCGAGGCAATAAATTCAAGGATTATATCAAAAAACTTAAATAATTGTTTATAAATTATTTGAAAAATTTTTAATAATCATTTAGAATATAAAAGTTGCGGGTGTAGCTTAGCTGGCTTAAAGCGCCGCCCTGTCACGGCGGAGACCGTGGGTTCGAATCCCATCACCCGCGCCAAAATTATTATGACTACTAAAAAACAAAATCTTTATGATGTCTTAAAAGAACGCGGGTTTATTGAACAATCAACCGATGAAAAAGCTCTTCGTCGGCTTTTATCTCAAAAAAAAATAAGCTTTTATAACGGCTTTGACCCTACTGCTGACAGTTTTCATATAGGAAATTTAGTTCCAATAATGGCTCTGGCTCATGGTCAAAAACAAGGACATCAACCCGTTTTTGTTATTGGTGGCGGCACTGGTTTGGTTGGCGACCCAAGCGGAAAAGATAAAGCTCGCCCCATAATGAGCCGACAAAAAATCAATCAAAACATACAAGCATTAAAAAAACAAATTTCGTCAATCATAGACTTTACCAATAATAAAGCTCTTTTTATAAATAACGCCAAATGGTTAACCAAGCTTAATTATATTGAATTTCTGCGAGATTTTGGAATTCATTTCAGCATCAACAGACTTTTAACAATGGAATCAATAAAAAGACGCCTTAAAAAAGGATTGTCTTTTTTGGAATTTAATTATCAACTTCTTCAAGCTTATGATTTTTGGCATCTTTTTAAAAAATATAATTGTCTTCTTCAAACAGGAGGCAGTGACCAATGGGGCAATATTATTGCCGGAGTGGAACTTATCCGCAGAATAGAAAATAAAACCGTCCATTGTCTTACTTTTCCCCTGCTTCAAACCGCCAATGGGAAAAAAATGGGTAAAACCGAAAAAGGAGCTATTTGGCTTAATCCTAAAAAAATTTCTCCTTACGAATATTACCAATTTTGGATTAACACCGATGACAGAGATGTTATAAAATTTATGAAAATTTTCACTTTTCTGCCAATGGAAAAAATAAAAGATTATGCCAAACTAAAAGATTCTCAAATAAAAAAAGCAAAAGAAATTTTGGCTTTTGAAGCTACTAAAATTATCCACGGAGAAAAAGAAGCTCAAAAAGCCCAAAGCGCTTCATCAACGCTTTTTGGCAAAGAAAAAGAATCCATAAATTCAATACCTACTGTTTACCTTAAAAAATCTGACTTCAAAAAAGGAATTCCCGTTAGTCAAATATTTGTTATGACAAAATTATGCAAATCGCTTTCTGAAATCCGACGATTAATAAATCAAGGCGGAGCCTATTTAAATAAAAAAAGGTTGGAAAATCCCAATCTTTTAATAACTATTAACGATTTTAAAACAGGAAATATAATACTCAGATTAGGCAAGAAAAAATATCAAAAAGTAAAAATAAAGTAATTATTAATTTCTACTTATTAAAACTAATTAATTAAATTCAAATCTTGAAGAGCCTTTTTATAAATATCAACAATTGTTTTTGCTTCGCCATAATTTAAAAAAAATTCCGGCTCCGTATCAATTTTTTTTCTAGTTTTATGAACTTGTTTTAATTCTTCAATATTGCAAAGCTCCACTGAAGTAATTTTAAGCAAACGCTCTTCTAAATTTTTTCCTTTATAACCCGCTTCTCTTAAAAAATTGTTTAAAATATTATCCGCTTCAATCACGGCAATTTTTAATTGATCAGCTTTTTTGCTTTCCAATCTTTTTTGAATTTGATCCCAGATTTTAAGATTTTCGTTACCGGAAAAAAAATTGTTTTTATTAAAAGTTTTTGCGTATTGACTCACCGAGTCTTTAAAAATTTCGCCGTTAAAAATAAAATAAATAATAAATCCCAATAAAATACTGGAAATACAAAAAGAAAGAATTTGAATAATTAAAAGATTATTAATAAAAAACGCTATAAAAGAATTTACAAAATCGCTTATCATTTCTTTATTTTATCATAATATTGTCCTATTCCCAAAATATCAGCTTCGTGAAACGGTTTACCTATCAATTGAAAACCAACAGGTAATTCTTTTCCGATTTTTTGATAATTCTTAACCGGAATGGAAATTGCCGGTAATCCCGCTAAATTAGCCGGTATGGTAAAGATATCCGACAGATACATTTTTAACGGGTCGTCGGTTTTTTCGCCTATTTTAAAGGCCGTTGTCGGAGAAACAGGAGCTAAAATAACATCAACTCCACCCCCTAAAGGACTAAAAGCTTTATCAAAATCCTCTTTTATTAATTTCCTAACTTTCTGAGCTTTTGCGTAATAAGCGTCATAATAACCCGAAGACAAAACAAAAGTTCCTAAAGCAATTCTTCTTTTTACTTCCGGACCAAATCCCCCGCCTCTTTGTTTAAAATAAATATCTTTAAGATTTAAATTTTGATTTTTAAAATTTAAATTTTGGCCGTATCTTATTCCATCAAAACGCGCTAAATTAGAACTTACTTCAGCGGGCATAATTATATAATAACAAGATAAAGCATATTTAGTATGAGGTAAATTAATTTCTTTAAATTCTATTTTTAATGATTTTAAAATTTTAATTGCTTCTTCAATCGCCAAAGAAACATTTTTATCCAACCCTCCGGAAAAATATTCTTTTGGTATGCCTATTTTTAACTTTTTTATATTTTCCAATTTAGGATTTAAAAGTTCTTCTTTATATTCAAAATTAATGCTTGTTGAGTCAAAATTATCTTTACCACTAATTTCTTTAAATAAAATAGCGGCGTCTTCAACAGTCTTAGTTATAGGTCCAATTTGATCTAAGCTTGACCCCATAGCAATTAAACCATAACGAGAAACCGCTCCATAAGTCGGTTTTAAACCAACCATTCCACAAAAACCGGCTGGCTGACGAATAGAACCGCCAGTATCAGAACCCAAAGCCGCTAAAGCTATTTCCGCCGCTACCGCGGCAACAGAACCGCCAGACGAACCCCCGGGAACTCTTTCCAAGTCAAAAGGGTTTTTAGTTATTTTAAAAGCTGAATTTTCAGTTGAAGACCCCATTGCAAATTCATCCATATTGGTTTTACCAAGAAAAATAACTCCGGATTTTTTAAGTTTTTTTATTACCGTGGCGTCATAAACAGCTATATAATTTTCCAATATTTTAGAGGCCGCAGTAGCTGGAAAACCATCTATTAAAATATTATCTTTAATAGCTAAAGGAACACCGCTTAAAATCCCCAACTCCCCGCCTTTTGCCAAATCCACGTCAACTTTTTCCGCTTGCGACAAAGCCGATTCTTCCATCAAAGAAAGGTAAGCTCCAATTTTTTTATCTTTTTCTTTAATACTGCTTAAAAAAGATTTAGTTATTTCAAGAATAGAAAAATCCTTATTAATAAAACTTTTATGAAAAGATTTAATTGTTAAATTGTTTAAATCCATATTTTAAATTATTCAAAAACCGGCGGAATTTTTAAAAAACCCTTTTCTTTTTCTATAAATTGATTTATTAATTTTTCGCGTTTTTTCATATCTAAATTTCGTAAACTCGTTTCCGAATCGTCTTCACGAAAAATATTTTTTAAATTTTGAATTGAAATATCCGTAATATTTTCAGTATCAACCTCTTTCAATTCTTCAAAATAATTGAGAATTTCTTGAATATCCTTTAAATCTTTTTCCTCATTTTTATTATCTAAATCAATTCTGCTTAATTCAGCCAAATATTCTAATGTTTTTTTATTAATAGCCATATATTTTTATTTTTATTTTAATTACTAAATAATATTACACTTTAATCTATTCTGTTGTCAAAAATTATTTATTTTTTATTAAAATAACTTTAATTTCTTTTCTTAATTCCTTTGTAAAGCTCATAAATTTCTTTTACGGTTGTTGTGTCTTCAGGTGTTTTCTCGCGCAATCTTAAAAATTTAGGAAACCTTAAAGCCAATCCTCCTTGTTTACCTGTTGTTTTTATTTTATTTTCAGCAACCGTATGCACCGGACTAACCGTAATTTCAGCTCCGGAAATTTCTATCACTATTTTAGGCTCAAACCAAACATCAACATTCATATAAGTTTTTACTAATTTATGTTTATTTTCCAATTTATATTTATCAAGTATTTTAGGCAATTTTGCCAAATTTTCATCGGTTAAACCGGTTCCAACCTTAGTAAAAGAATAATATTCATTGGTTTCCGGGTCATAAGAAGCAACCAATAATGACCCATAAGTTTTGGCTCTGCGACCGGAACCGTAAAGAGCGCCAACAACAACCAAATCAAAAGTATCAGCTAAATCTTTTTCGTATTCTTTTTTAAATTTAATCCAAAGCCAACCTCGAGTACCAGCTTGATAAATACCGGAAAAATCTTTAACCATTACTCCTTCATTCCCTTTTTTAATTGAGTCATTGAAATAATTTTCAGTTTTCAAAAAATTATCAGTTATAACATATTCGGCAAAGGTTATATTTTTTGTTTTTTTGAAAAACTTTTCCAAAGCAAATTTTCTTTCTTTTAAAGATTTATTTAGATAATTTTCATTATTTAAATAAAGTAAATCAAAAAGAAAATAACGAACAGGAATTTTTTGAACATACTCTTCAATTTTATGTTTCCTTCGGCGAGACATTAAAATTTGAAAAGACAGATTTTTATTCTCATTTTTGTCAAAAGCGACAACTTCTCCTTCAATAATCGCTTCTTTACCTTTAAAAGACTCTTTTAAGCCCTTAATAATATCGGGGTATTGATGAGTAATATTTTCATGTTGACGTGAAAAAAGAGAAATTTCCCCGTTTTTTTTAATATGCGCTTGTATTCTTTCACCATCATATTTTCCTTCCACTGAAACATTTCCTGAAATATGTTTTGAAACTTCTTTAAGATTTTCAACTCTGTTTGCTAACATCATTCTAATGGGCACGCCAACCTTTGGTTCAACCTCGCCAATTTTTTTAATTCCCCATTTTGAAACCACAAAAGCCACTTCACCTAAATCAGAAAGAATATTAAAGGCGTATTCTAAAATTTCTTTTTGTTCTTTTCCTTTGCCAAAAGCCCTTGCTAATCCCTGAAGAAAAGTCATTTCCCCCACGCCCAAACGCAAAGTCCCTAAAATCATTCTAATAATATATTTAGCTTCTATTCCTGAAACCTCGGACAATAAATCAGCCAAATAAATTATTTTCTTTTCTTGCGAACCCTCGCCTCCAATTTTGGCAATTTCAATCATTTTTTTAAACACTTCCTCAATACTTAACCCTTTCCCTTTTTTATTTTTTTTAAATTCTTCAATAACTAAACCCAAGTCTCCTGTTTCTTGCAATAAATTTTCTATTTTTTTTATATCAATTTTTTCCGAATAAGCAATTGCCTTAACTGTCATTTTCAAAGCTAATCCAAAATCTAAACTTTCATAAGAAGGACCAAGATTTCCTCTTAATAAATAAGCTGTTATTTTTGCTTCTTGCGAAGAAATTTGAGGAAAAAAATCAGCCAAGATATCAATCATTGCCAAATTTGAAGAAGTTTTTTCTAAATAAGTAAAAACTTCAGCCAATTTTAAAAATTTCGTATTACTCATTAAATTATATTACTCTTGCTGTTGAGAACAAATTTCATCAATACAATAACCGCCACAACATTCTGAAGGAATAAAACATGAAGCGCCATCCGCAGAACAACCCGCGGTCCAAAAAGCTCTAAAACTATTAGATGATTTTCCAATAGATTTTATTTCTTGTTCATCAACAACAATTTCAAAAGTAGAACCATTAGACAAATAAGGTTGAGGATACGAGTCTTTAAAACGCGTATATAAATTCCATTCAATTCCGGCGTCAGCGGCATAAATAGCCTTAGTAGCATTAATAATATCTGAAGAACTTCTTATTTTTAACATCATTAAATAACCGGCAATTGTTGACGCAATCAAAATACTGCCACCTAAAATTAAAACCGTTAATAACATTACTTGTCCTTTATAACAATAATTTAAAAAATTTAATTTGTTTTTAAATTTAATAATTATCGTTTTTATATTATTTATTAATTTTTTATTAACAAACTTAAACATAAAAATAATTTAATAAATTAAATACCTAAAACTCTTGAACTTACGGTTGTTTGAATATTAATTGTAATGTTTTTAATTTGTTCATAATCAACAGCCACTGATAATCCTATGGTAATCCGAGGTTGAAACCTATTATCCAAATCATTTTCTAAAATAAAAATATTAAAATTATTTATTTTAATATTATCGGCTGTAATTTTTTTATAAACTATATTATCAAAATCGCTTCCCGCGCCTTTTTCAATTGATTTATCTTTTAATCTATAAATTGTCGCAACTCCTTCAGTATTTAAAAATCTTAACTCGTTTTCTCCAATTACGTTAAACTCAGACCCTGTTCTTATTTCCCTACTAATTTGCTCCAATGTTAAACTGGCATTACTACTAGCTTCCATTAAAGACGTTATCAGTCTTTGCGTTCTCAATATTCTAATAAAACTACCAGTGGAAATTCCAATAAAGACAACAAACAAGGTCATAGCTATTAAAAGCTCAACTATGGTAAAACCGCGTTTATAAAAATTAGGACACAAATATTGAAATTTTACACGATTATTTTTTTTCATATAATTTATGTTGCGTGTTTTATGTTTTATATTTTATGTTGATGATCGCCAATTAAAAAAATGGTCTTCTAAATTAATTTCAAATTTTACTCCTTTAATGTCCCATTTTACTATTGAATTTACTTTAATTTCTTCCATTCCAACAGGAACAATTTTAATTGTTCTTATAAAACGGGTTTGACTGCCTTTTTCATAACTATAAAAATTAGTATCAGGATTAAATAAAAGATATGAATTATTATCGTCCAACAAATTATTAGACCTATAATCAACCTCAAAACTTTTAGAACTTGAAAGTCCAGAATTCCAAGGATTGCCATTTATAATATTTGAATCAATGATATTTTTAACAATTTCAATTCCTTCAGCTGCCAAATAATTTCCTATAAATTGGTCATTAACCATTTGATTTAGGCCAATTGACCTGGAAAGAAGATTTAAAACTCCCAAAATCCCAACAACAATAATACTAATGGCAATTATAGATTCAATTAAAAGATAACCTTTATTTTGAAAAAAAAGAGATTTTTTTTTAGAAATTATTAATTTTGTCATTGATTTTTTTCCGTGCTTATTTGCCCGGCATCAGTTACTTTTATTTTAATTGAATCTTCTCCTTTTAAAATCTTAAGAATTATGTCCGCTTCATCTTTTTGAGGGGTAATAAATACTTTTGGGTCGGGAGGAATAAAAAGAATATCTGATAAACCTAAACTTTTAAACTCTATGGCTGAATTTAATTGAAAGGATTCCACAATTTCGTTTTCTCCGGAATATTTTTTATCTGAAGAATTACAATCAGAAGCTAAATCTTTAAAAAGAATAAATTTTCCCGAATCTTCAAAATAAACCCCGTAACCGCAAGGAATTTCTCCACTTTTGCCATAAAGAGACAAGCTTAAAGTTTTTGCCCGAGAAATAATTTCTGAAATAACCGCCCCTTCTTTAAAAAGAATTATTTGTTTTTCGCCGGTTCGGCTATAAGTAATTAAAATTGAAGAAAGCAAGGCAAGAACGCCTATTGTTATTAAAACTTCAATTGTTGTAAATCCTTTCTTCATAAACCAAATATTTTAAAATACCAATCTATAATTTGATAACCAAAAAAGAAAGTAAAAAAAGAACCAATAGCCAAAAAAGGGCCAAAAGGAATTGGGTCTTTCATTTTCTTTTTTTTAATAATCATAAAAAACACACTTATAAGGGAACCAACAATAAAGGACAATAAAAGAACCATTAAAATATCAGGCCATCCAAAAATTAAACCTAAACCAAAAACAAGTTTAAAATCTCCCATTCCCATTGCTTTTCCTTTGCTTAAAAAAATTATTAATCCAAAAAAGATTAATCCTACTAAAGCGGCAAATAAATGATTAAACCAAATATTTCTTTCTAAACCGAAAACCGGCGCGTAATGCCCCAGAAAAGAATTGTTTAAATAACCGTTTAAAAAATAAGATTTTTCATAAAAAAATTTAATTATTATTAAAACAAATCCTAAAACCGTTAAACTTAAATTTAAAGAATTAGGAATAATTGAATAACGAATATCTATTATTGAAAGAAGAATAAATAATGAGAAAATCAAAAGCCAACAAAATATTAACGCTGTTTGAAAATTATTAGAAAAAGTAAATTGAAAATTATTAGTTAAAATAAACGGAACAAAAACAAAAATTAAACCGCTTAATACCTCCACTATCGGGTATTGAAAAGACAAACGTTTACCGCATTTTCTGCATTTACCAAATTGCAATAAAAAACTGACAATTGGTATTAATTCATACCAAGTCAGTTTTTTATTGCAATTCAAACAATGAGAACGTCCACCTATTATCTTTTTGTTTAAAAGCTTTTGATTTGGCTTATAACGCAAAGAAATCACATTAAGAAAACTTCCAATAACCGAACCAAAAACAAACAAAACAAAATATTGCATAAAATAAAATCTTAAAATTGGACACAATAAACCGGATCTTCACAATTAACACCGTAAACATCGCCACCCTCTATATCGGTGTCAAGATGATTGTTTTCTCCATCTTCTAAAGTAGCCCCTAAAACATAACTTTGAAGATCACCGGCAACGCCATATTCATAAGTTCGTCCTTCTATTGGATCGTTAGAAAGATTAAAAACTCCTATTTCTGCCCCTATCAAAGCTGTTTCTAAAGCTGACCATTCCGGAATAGCAGGGTTAGGATATTGATAGTATTTAGCATAATAAAGTTCCAAAGCGTTTTGGGTTTCGCGCAAATCAGCAATTCTACGAGCGTCTCTACCGCTTTGTCTAAAGGAACCAAGCCCAACTAAAACCACTGAAGTTAAAAGTCCAATAATGGCAACCACTATCAAAATTTCAATTAATGTAAATCCTTTTTTCATAAAATTTTTATTTTTATAAAATTTTTATTTTTAAATTCGACCTTGTTTTATAAATTATTAATTTATTTTTAAATTAAAATACTTGAACTAAATTATACATCGGAAGAAGAATTGAAGCAAACAATAAACCCACAAAAACACCAACAACGGCTATTAATATCGGCTGAATCAATTCAACTAAATTATTTAATGTATTATTAACTTCTCGCGTATAGAAAAATGAAATTCTTGAAAGAATCTCGTCTAAACGCCCGGTTCCTTCTCCGGTCGCGACCATCTGCCCAACTAATAAAGGAAAATAATATTCATTTTTAGACAAAAGGTCTGAAAGTAATTCTCCACCCCTTACTCCTTCAGCTATATCGCCTAAAATTTCGCGATAAACAATATTTCCAATAGCGCGACCGGAAATTTCAATCGCCTGAGTTACCGGCACGCCCCCTTTTATTAATACGCTTGCCGACTCCGCGAAACGAGCTATATAAATTTTTTTAAATAAATTTCCAAAAACAGGAACTTTAATTACAAGCTCGTTTAAAACTATTTTACCTTCGTTACTTTGAAAATAATCAATTATTAAAAAGAATAAAAGTATTAAAATTAAAATAATCGCCCACCACCAATTAAGCATAAAATCGCCGCTTTTTAAAAAAACTTGAGTGAGAAAAGGCAAATCAACATTAACTTCTTCAAAAATAGGCGCTATCTGAGGAAAAACAGTAACAAGCATAACTATGGCAACTCCCAAAAAAAGAAGCACTACAATAAAAGGATAAATTAATGCTCCTTTAATTCGCGAATGCCACGTCGCCTCCTTATCTAAATAATCAGCCAAAAAAGTCATTGCTTCCTCAAGCCGACCCGTAACTTCAGCCGTGCGAACCATATTAATATAAAAATCGGAAAATATGTTTTTCTGACGTTCTATTGCTTGAGATAAAGAAAGTCCGGAATCCACGTCTGAAGAAATTTCAAATATAGCTTCTTTTAAAATGGGTTTTTTAGTCTGATTATAAAGATTTTGAAGACTTCCGCTTAAAGATATTTTAGATTGCATCAAAGTCGCGAATTGACGGGTAAAAATCATTAAATCATTTATTTTAACCCTATTTAAAAAAAGAAAAATTTTATCGTACCACTTTTTTTTATCGGTTATTTCCAAATTCAAAATAAAAAGGTCGTGTCCGGCTAAAATATTAGAAGCTCTTTCTTTATTTGCCGCTTCAACAAAACCAGTTTGCAATTCCCCTTCTTTGGTTCTAGCGTTATATTTAAATTTCGCCATAATCTTATGATTTTTAATTAAGCAATAATTATTTCTCTAAAATAAATTTTAGTCATTTCTTCCTTGTTTAAAAATAAAATTTTAACTTCTTTCCAGCAATATTCTTAATTCACTTGGATTTAATGAATAAAGTTCCGCGTCTTCTAAAGAAATTTCTTTTTTCTTTACTAAACTGGCTAAAGAACGATTAAGAGTAATCATTCCTTCTTGAGATGAAGTTTCAATCACTAAATCAATTTGAAAGCCCTTTCTTTCCCTGATAAGATTGCGAACCGCCGGATTAGTAATCATTATTTCGCAAGCCGGCACCCGACCGCCGTCAATTCTGGGAATTAAACGTTCCGAAACAATTCCCACTAAAGTAGCCGCTAATTGAGAAGAAATTTGCCCTTGTTGTTCAGCCGGAAAACTATCAATTATTCTATCAATTGTCTGTGAAGCGGAATTTGTATGAAGAGTGGAAAACACTAAATGACCGGTTTCAGCAGAAGTCATTGCGGTAGCAATTGATTCAGCGTCGCGCATTTCTCCAATCATTATAACATCGGGGTCTTGACGCAAAAGAGAACGCAAACCCTTATGAAAACTTAATGTATCGCTTCTTACTTCTCGTTGAGAAACAATACATTTATCTTGAGTAAAAATATATTCTATTGGGTCTTCAATAGTAATAATATGACCCGTTCTTTTATGATTAATTTCGTCTAAAAGCGCCGCTAAACTTGTTGATTTTCCGTGACCGGCAGGACCCACTACCAAAAAAAATCCTTGAGAAATTTTGGTAAAATCATGAACGATTGGGGGTAAATTCAATTCTTCAATAGTTTTAATTTGAGCGGGAATTAATCTTAAAGCCGCGGCTGTATAACCTCTTTGATGAAAAGTATTAACGCGAAATCTTGCTTTATCTTCAAAACTATATGAAAAGTCTAATTCTTTATTTTTTAAAAATTCTTCTTTTTGTTTAGGAGAAAGAAGATTAGAAACCAAATTTTCTCCCATTTCCGGAGTTAAAATCGGTTCTTTTTGAAGAGGAATTAAAACTCCGTCAATTCTCAAGGTTGGATGCCGACCAACCGCTAAATGCAAATCAGAGGCATTTTGTTTAGCTGCTGTTAATAATAATTCATTTAATTTTTGTTTGTAATCCATATTTCAATTATATAAATTTTTAAGCAAAAGAGCAAAAAATTATTAATTATAATTAATCCTCGTTTAATTCTAAAAATATTTTTAACCTAATTACTGCCTAAAAAGCGAAACGGTTTTACTTTGCTTTTAATGATTAATCTCTACTTATTATTGAATTAAATAAAAAATAAAAAATTTAAAATCTTTCGCTTTATTTGGAATAAATTCTTTACATTTCTATTGTTTCTCTTAATACTGTTTCCATAGAAATTAATCCTTTTAACGCTTTTAAAATTCCGTCTTGACGCAAAGTAATCATTCCTTGTTTTTTAGCTTCTTCAAAAATTCTATGCTCTGTCGGATTAGTATTAATAATATTTTCAAGTTCGGGTGTTTTTTTCAAAACTTCAAAAAGAGCAATTCTACCGCTAACCCCTTTATTATTACAAGCAGGACAACCGGAAGAATGATAAATTTGATAATCTCCAACGGGTAAATCTTTTTTAAATTCTTCAGGGATATTTTCAAGTTCTTTTTTAATAATCTCGTTCATTTTTCCCGTAGCTTTTTCCGCCTTTTTACATTTTTGACAAAGACGAGGAACTAATCGTTGAGCCAACATTAAATTCAAAGAAGCGGGCAAAAGAAACGCGTCAACCCCCATATTAATCAATCTCGGAACAACTCCCAAAGAGTTATTGGTATGAAGAGTAGAAAGAACTATGTGTCCTGTTAAGGCGGCGTGAATTGCCAAACCAGCGGTTTCATTATCGCGAATCTCACCAACCATAATAACGTCAGGGTCTTGACGAAGAATCTGACGCAAACCCGAAGCAAAATCATATCCTATTTCCGGACGAACCTGAGATTGGTTCATTCCTTCAATAAAATATTCAACAGGGTCTTCCAAGCTAACAACATTAGTTTCTTCTTTATTAAGAAGTTGCATTAAAGCGTAAAGAGTGGTTGTTTTACCTGAACCGGTCGGACCGGTTATTAAAATCATTCCGTATGGCTCATTAATCGCTTCTTTTACCATATCATAATTTCGTCCGGTTAATCCTAATTGTTCTAAACCTTTTAATCCCACTGTCGGGTCAAGAACCCTGATAGCTATTTTTTCTCCCATTGGCGTAGGAAAGGTAGCCACACGATAATCAATATCCCGACCAAAAATAACAGTCCGAAATCTTCCGTCTTGAGGAGTCCTTGTTTCATCAATCTTTAAATTTGACAAAACTTTAACGCGAGAAATTAAAGGTTGATGCAATTCAATCGGCAAAGAAGAAATTTCCTTAAGCGCGCCATCAAGTCTAAATCTAATCCTTACTTTGTTTTTCTGCGGTTCAATATGAATATCAGACGCTTTTTGCCAAACCGCTTCTTTTAAAGTAGAAGCTATAATTTTAATAATAGGAGCTTCTTCAGAAACCATTGTTCCTTCTTCTAAATGAGTGACTTTTTGATAAGAAGCCAATCCTTTGCCGGGTTGAAGATTAAGAGATTGAATAGCTTCGTCAACTTCGTTTTCATAAGGAGAATATTTTTTAAGAACACTTTCCCAATCTGATTTTGTAATTAAATAAACGCCAAGATTAAGTCTTTTTTGTTTAGCAATAAATTTTATGGCTTCTTGAGCCTTAGAATCATCGGGATTAAGCATACCCACCACCAACAAATCATCGGTTTTATTAATAGGAATTACTTTATAATTGCGAACTGTTTCTTCAGGGATAACTTTAAATAAGTCGTTTGTGATTTCTTCAATTTTTATCTTTTTATAAGGAACATTTAAAATTTTGCTTTTAACTTTGGCAAGCGATTGTTCGTCAACCAAACGTTTATCATAAATAATTTCTTCAACGCTTTTTCCGATTGTAGACGCTTCTTGGATAATTTTTTTTGCCAATTCTTCGCTTAATAATGTTTCTTTTGTCAATTCTTCAAGAAAAATTTTATTATCCATATAAATTTTATTTAAGTTTATTTAATATTAAATTTTATTATCCAAAATTAATTAAAAACCGATTTTATTTTACAAATGGATTGATTTTTCCAATTTCTCCCGACTCAATCGGATTGATATATTGTTTAAGGGTTTGAAATTTAGAATTATTAATAATCATTTCCGGCTGAAGTTTTATATTTGAAAGCTCCTCAAGAGACTTAAGACGAGCGGGAGCTACTTTTTCAACAAAAGGAATATCGGCAAAAAATAAATAATAAGTTCCGGCAATAATTACCGTTATAACTAAAACAATTATACTTAAGGCAAACCAATTAATATTTCTTTTTTCTTGTTCAATGATTATAGCCATATTAATTTTATTTTAAAAATAATAAACATTTTAAAAAAATCAATTAATTCTCAGTTTGATAATATGTATTTAAAATAATGGTGTAATTAAAATTTTTAGCCGCGCCTCCTCCTAAAATAGGGTCAATTTTTAAACTTACCAAATCAATTAAGGTGATATTAGTTTCTATAGCTTGAATAAAAGATTTAAAATTTTCATAAGAACCGACTAAACGTAAATTAAATCTTAAATTTCCCACCCCTTTAATAAAGCTTAATTGGCTTGACGGACTTATGGCCATTTCTTGAACCCCTAATAACTCTATTGATAAATTATTTAAAAAAGCAATGCCGTTAATTTGATTTAATCCTAAGGCTATATCGCGATTTATCGGCAAAATTAAAGAAGTTGTTTGAGTAATTTCTGTAATATTTTGATACTCATTTAAAACCTTTTTAACTTCTTGAATATAATTTTCATGTTTATTAATAAAATCCAACCGAGAAGAAACCTCTGTTCTTAAATTTTTTATTTGAGAATAAGCCGGCTTCATAAATGTAGCGTAAATAAAAAGCGCGCCAATAAGCATTAAAATTGAAACTAAAATACTAAAAATTCTTTTTCCTGAAGATCTCATAATTTATAATGATTGTTTTAAAAATTCGGTTTTAATTATTAATTTTATTGAAAACTTAATTGTTTCATTTTCCGATAAAATAGAACTTTCTAAAAAAACATTTTCTATATCAGGTAAATCTTGAAATAATTTTATTTGCTGAGCTAAAGTCTTATAATCAAAAGCGTTTCCGTTAAGAGTTAAACTTCTTTCTTTTATTGAAAAATTCAAATTATCATAAAAAACTTTACTATAGGTATTTTTTTCTAAAAAATTTAAGAGTTTAGAGGGATAAATATGAGAATTTAACAAATCTTCAATATTTATTAACTGAGAATAAAAAAGTGATAATTGTTTTTGTTCTTCTTCTCCCACTACTTTTGTTAAGCCGGAAATTTCTTCGTCTAAATTATTGATTTTTGATTTTAAATAAGGTTCATATCCTAATTTCATTCCCAAATAACCTCCAACCGCTGTTCCAAAAAGAATAATTGTAAAAATTAAAAGCCGCCAAGGCCAACCAACCGGCAATTTCTCGGGACTTGCCAATCCTTTTTCTAAATTAGTTTTATTATATGGAGGCATATTTATTTTATTTATATTTTTATATAAATTCTCTAATTCCCAATCCAATAGCAACGCTAAAAGATGAATTTAAGTCTTTAATAAACGGGTCTATTTTGGCGGGATATTTTATTTTTGAAAATGAATTTCCAATAATTATTGGCAGTTCTATTTGTTTTTCAAAATAATCTTCAATTCCTAAAAGATTAGCCCCTCCTCCCGTTAAAATTATTCTTTCAATCTTACTTTTCTGATTATTTTCATAATTATCTTTTACTCTTCTTACTTCACTAATTATAGCATCTAAAAACGGAATCGTTAATGTGGATAACTCATAAGCTCCTCCTAAACCTAAAAGACCCTTTTGTTTTTTAAGTTCTTCCGCTCTTCTAATATTAATATTTAAACCATTGGAAATAGCCTGAGTTAAAGAACTGCCGGCAAAATCCGATTGATAATTATATTTAAGAAAACCGCCTTCAATTGCCGCGATATTGGTAGAACGAGCGCCAATATCCACAAGCAACGTTGGTGTTGGATCATTAGAAATAAGCGCTCTTACTAAGCTTAATGTTTCTATTTCTAAAGCTCTAAGTTTTAATCCTGCTAATTTAAAAATGCTTTTATATCTTTTTATTTGCTCGTTAGGCACGGAAATAACAAGAATTTCTTGTTTTACAAAACCTTTTTTATCTTCTTTTTTTCCGGCATTTATCCACTCAATTGCCACTTCAGAAGTTGGCAAAGGAATATGTTGACGAATTTGAAAAGGAATTACTTTGGCCGCATCAATTTCAGACATCTCCGGTATCTCTAAAAGAGTAATAAAAGCTGAAAAAGCGGGAATTGAAGCAATAACATCCAAAGACTTTGTCTGCATTTTATTAATAAGAAATTTTAAAAATTCAGCTGTTTCTTTTTCAGCTATTTTTAAAGAACTTGTTTGAATAGCGTTATTAGCGCGTTCCAAATGGCCATAACTCTCTAAAATACCGTAATTTTTAATCTCCGGCTGACTCCCTCTTTTTGAAATCTCCACCATCTTAATTGAAGCTGTTCCAATATCAACTCCAAGATATGATCGCGAACCAACAAAAGATTTTAGAAAATCTAAATTTAAATTAAACATAAAAAAATGCTAAAATTATTTAAGTTTTAACTTTTAACTATTAATTAATTATACTATGTTTTTTTCTATTAGAAAAGCCCTTTTTATATTTAAAAAAATAAAAAACATTACAATAGACGCTCTTTTTCCGCCAATTTGCCTTGTCTGCCATCAATATCTTAAAAATCAAAATATAATATGCGATGACTGTCTTTCTTTAATTAAAATCAACAATACGTTATTTTGCCCTATTTGTCGGGCAAGACTGCCGGAAAATAAAAAAATTTGTCATTATCAAAGTAAATACTTTTTAGCCTCTGCGACCAGTTATAACAATTTGATTATTCAAAATATAATTCATTCTTATAAGTATAAAGGGTTTAAAAATTTAGCTCCCATACTTGGAGAAATTCTTTTAAAATACATTAAAAATTCCAATCTTATTAATCAATTAAATGATTGGTTAATTATTCCAATCCCTCTTCATCCTCATAAAGAAAAACTAAGAGGATTTAATCAATCAAAACTCCTTGCTGAAATAATTTGTAAAAATCTTAATCTAAAATTGGTTGATGGATTAAAAAGAATTAAAAATAATAAACCTCAAATGAAAATTAAAGGCATTGAAGCCAGAAATAAAAACATTATTGGCTGTTTTGAAATAAAAAATCCAGACATTGTTAAAAATAAAAATGTTGTTTTAGTTGACGATGTTTTTACTTCCGGAGCCACCGCCAATGAAGCGGTAAAAATTTTAAAAATCAATGGAGCTCAAAAATTAATAGTTTTAACATTAACCAATGCTTAAATTTATATTTTATTAATTATTTTTAAAAATGAATTCCAATTAAAAAATTTACCCTAAAATATAAAACGTTTATTTAAACTTCCCCTCTTTTAATTAAAACCCATTTTGAGGCTTCAATCAAAAACAAATTTATTATTCCTAAAGAGATTATAATTCCCCAATCAAAAAATAATAACGGCGCAGTGCCTAACAAAATATTTAAAATAGGCAAATATATTCCTAAAATTAAAGCCAAAAAACCAACAAACCAAGCTATTAACAAAAATTTATTATCAAAAAGATTAATTTGCCAAATATTTTTTTTAAGATTTTTACAAGAAAAAACATAAAAAAGAGAATCAATACCCAAAAGAGCAAAAACCATTGTTCTTAAATGTTCCAAAGAATTATTCTCACGATTAAATAACCATAAAAACATTCCCAAAAGAATCAAATCCGTTACAATACCAATTATAAAAATTAATATTTTCATTTCCCGATTTAATAAAGGAATTTTTTCGTCTTGCGGTTTTCTTTTCATTAAATCTTTTTCTTTTGATTCAAAAGCTAAAGCAATACTGGGTAAACCATCTTCAATTAAATTAACCCATAAAATTTGAGCCGCGGTTACGGGCAAAGGCAATCCCGCAATAATTGACGCGCCTATTAAAATAACCTCAGTAAAACTATCAGAAAGCAAATAGGTAATTACCTTTCTAATGTTGTCTAAAATTCTTCTTCCTTCTTCAATCGCCACTACAATAACCGAAAAACTATCATTTAATAAAACCAAATCCGCTATTTGTTTGGCTAAGTCAGTCCCCGAACCAACCGCTATTCCAATATTTGCTTGTTTTAAAGCCGGCGTATCATTTATTCCGTCTCCGGTCATTGCTACTACTCTTCCTATATCTTGCCAAGCTTTAACTATTCTTAATTTTTGCTGAGGTTCTACTCTGGCATAAATCTGAATATCTTCCAATTTATTTTTAAATTCTTCTTCAGACATTTTTTCTAAATCTTTTCCATCCAAAATATTTTCATCATTAATTTCAAAATCAAGCGCTTGAGCAACCGCTTTTGCCGTTAATTTATGGTCGCCCGTAACAATAATGGGTTTCATATTTGCCTGACGACAAATCTTTATAGCGTCTTTAGCGTCATTTCTTATTGGGTCATGAAGTCCTATGAAACCGACAAAAGTCATTTCTTTTAAAAAATTAGCGTAAATTTTTTCTCTTTCCAACTTATCTAAATTTTCCTCTTTAAAAAGTTGTTTTATTTTTTTATTATTTTTTTCAGTTTCAATTTTTTTATATCCAACGGCAAGCAATCTAATTCCCTTTGAAGTTAATTCCTCAAATTTTTTTTGAAATTCTATTAATTTTTTTTGAGAAATCTTTTTGCATTCACCTTTAAATTCAAAAAATTTTGATAATTCTAAAATTTTTTCCGGAGCTCCCATAGCGTAAATAATATTATTTTTTAAATCTAATTTATGTAAACTTGCCGAATATTTATATAAAGAATCAAAAGGAAGAAAATCTATTTTTGGTTCCTTTTTTTCAATTTCTTTTCTTGAAATTCCAGCCTGAATTCCCGCCCAAAGCAAAGCTCTTTCCATTGAATCGCCTCTTAAAATCCATTTTTCCATTGGCGCTGAAAAATTTTCAACAAAAGCTTCGTTACATAAAGAAACAATTTTTAAAACTAAAATATGAAGATTGCTGTATTTTTTATTATTAGAAAAATTTTCTTCCGAAGCCGTGAAAATTCCAGCAACCTCCATTTTCGCTTCTGTTAAAGTTCCGGTTTTATCAGTTATTATAATTGAAGTGCTGCCAAGAGTTTCGGCAGAAACTAATTTTCTAACCAAACCGTTTTTTTTAAAAATCCTTTGCATTCCAACCGCCAAAATAACACTCATCGCTACCGGCAACCCTTCCGGAATCGCCGCCACGGCAACAGCTACTGAAATAATAAACATTTCAACTAAATCTTCTCCTGTAATTATTCCTTCAATAAAAATAATCAGACATAAAAAAACAACAATTATTCCAACAATCTTGGAAAAACCGGCAAGTTTTTTTTGATAAGGAGTTTTTTCTTCCTTTGTTTCTTTTAAGGTTTGAGCGATTTTTCCTATTTCAGTTTCTATTCCTGTTTGAACAATAACCGCCTTACCCCATCCATCTTCAACAATTGTTCCCATATACACTATATTATCTCTATCAAGAACAGGTGTTTCTTTAGGTAAAATATCAAGCGTTTTTTCAGCGGCTAACCATTCTCCCGTAAGAATTGATTCATTTATTTTTAATCCTTGATTTTCAATTAATCTTGCGTCAGCCGGAACCTTCATTCCCGGCTTTAACAAAATAATATCGCCAACAACAAGTTCTTCTTGAAAAATTTCTTTTTCTTCATTATTTCTAAAAACTAAGGCCTTTACTTTAATAATTTTTTTAAGAGCTTGTAAAGTTTTTGACGCCTTGCTTTCTTGAAAATAACTCACAAATACATTTAAAATAACGGCAATAAAAATAATAATTGAATCGGTAAATCTCTCAAGAATTAAAACAATTATTCCGGCAACGATAAGAATATAAATTAAAGAATTTTTAAACTGTTCAAAAAACAACCGAAGATTAGACAAGGATTTTTCTTTTGGCAATATGTTTTTTCCAAATTTTTTCCGCCGAATTTCTACCTCTTTTTCCGTTAATCCCTTTTGATAATCCGAACCAACATTAATTACGCTTTTTTTCCAAGAAATATTATGCCAATTGTCTTTTTTCATATTTAAAAATAATTACAATATTCTTTTTCCAACTTATCTAACCTTTTTTTAAAAATCGCTTCGCGAATTTCAATAAAAAGATTTTTAAAAAAATAAATATTGTGAATGATAGCCAAACGCTGAGCCTTAATTCTTGAAGAATCAAGCTTATCTTTTTTAAATAAATGATGAATTTCCTGACGAGTAATTTTATTTTGACAAACCCAACAACCGCAACCTTTTTCAATCAATTTCTTATCTTTGCTAAAAATTCCCTTTTTTATTGCCAATTTACCCATTTTAGTATAAAGAACTCCATGCCGAGCTTCGCGCGTTGGTATCACGCAATCAAATAAATCAATTCCCTGTTTTACGGCAATAAAAATATCGGAAATTTTACCAATACCCAAAAGATGACGAGGTTTATTATCAGGTAAACCGCTTAATGACCAATTTAAAATTTGTTTCATTTGTTTTTCTCCAAAAGAACCCCCAATACCAAAACCGCCAAAAGGCAATGAACCTATAAATTTTGAGCTTTTTTTTCTTAATTCTTCATAAATTCCACCCTGAACTATTCCAAAAAGCATTTGGTCAAAATTCGTTACGTCTCTTTTTTTATTAAATTCTTCCAAACATCTAATAGCCCAACGATGAGTAAGAGCTATTGCTTTTTTGTTATAAGTATAAGAATGAAAAGGTGAAGTGCATTCATCAAAAACAAAAATAATGTCCGCGCCCATTTTTTTTTGTATTTTTATTGATTTTTCCGGAGTCAATTCATATTGTTTCTTATTAAACAAAAAATTTACTCCATTTTCAGATATTTCAACTTGACGCTTTAAATCAGACTTTTCTTTATTAATCGCAAAAGATTTTTTAATTTTTCCAATTCCATGAACCTTCCCCCAACCCAAACTAAATACCTGAAAACCACCACTATCAGTCATAATAGGTTTTTTAAAATCAAAATATTTATGCAATCCTCCGGCATTTTTGATTTCTTTTACTTTATTATTAACAAATAAATGAAAAGTATTGGAAATAATAAAATCAGGATTAGCGCGTTTGTGCTCGGTTTTATTCAAAAGCTTAATTTGACCATGCGTAGCAACAATAGCAAGATTAGGCGTTTTAATGTTTCCATGAGAAGTTTTTAAAATACCTGTTCGGGCTTTTTTATAAGTATTTTTAATTTGAAAGTTTTCCATAAAAATTAATTAAATTTTATCATTATTTAATAATTATCGCATTGATTTTTAAAAAAACAAAATTTTTTAAAAATTGACTTAAAAAAATAAAAACCGAATTTGTAAAAAAATTCGGCTTTTTTATTTTTAATAAAAACTTTTATTAAAATTATTTCTTTAAAATAAAAGAATTGGCAACTTCATAAAAATCGTTTTCGTATTCTTTCCAAAGATTTTCCACGGTATTAAAAGATAAAATCCAAACACTTTCCCCTTCTCCTTTAACCACTGCCAATAAAACTTTAAAATCAACTCCTTGTTGGTTAAGACTGGCTTCCATAACATAAGCGGAATTATTATTTATTATTACTTCTTTTTCTTCGGTAAAAACACTACCTATCATTGTTTGAAGAAACGTGCTTTTAAAATTCCGTAAATATCCCTCAAAAGTATCTCCATGAAGAATATCGTAAGTTACCGCAAAATAACTCCTGAAATTAATTTGCTCAGCCGCCGGATTATTAAGTTGTTCATTAAGCTTAACTACCATTGCTGAAACTCCGTCTGGAGCAACCGCCTCGGCCCAACCATCAGGAACATTAATTGAAAAATTATTTTCAATTATTTTATTTTCTTGTTGTTGTTCTCCATTTAAACTATTTTGATTTTCCAAAGAAGGTGTTTTTTCTTGATTTTCTTGAATAATATTTTCAGAATTAAGCTGAGAATTTTTGTGTTTTATAAAATAAAAACTAAATCCCAATGCGAGAAATATAACCACTATTATTAAAACACTAATTGTTGTTTTTTCTTTCATAATTTTAAATTAATTTATATACAATAACCTGACTATAATTAATAAAAATTATAACACTTTTTTAAAATAAAAACCTAATTTTGGGCGATTTTTACCTCTCGCTCCGTCAAGGGCAAGATAATAACCTTTAAAAACATTGAAATTGTAAATTGACGGTGTGCTTTCGAAAAAATTCGAACTGATTTCGCCCAAAATTTGTAAGGCGGGCAGAATTCCCCCCAGACCCCCCTTCCGCCCGCCCGCAGAAGCGACCCTTTCGGATTAAACGATTTCAAGTTTTTCGTTCCGCTTTTGCGGAACTCTAGGCTTCACTCAGCTTAGTGGCAAATCTAAAAATTAGTAATTAGCAATTCTTTCCCATTCTGCCTTCGTCCTTCACTCATAAAGTATGTCCAATCGTGCTCGTTTATTTTAGCCCAACTATATAACTTTTTCAACTTTTCAGAATTATTATACGAAAGGATGAATTTAAATTTTGTTTTCTTCAAAATTTCCATTAATTTTATGTGATCTGCCATCATGAATTCATTATTATAAATTGCCTTTGAGGCCTCAAAATATGGAGGATCTAAATATAACAAAACTTTATTTTTACTGGGCTTGAGTATAATTTTCTTATAATCAACGCTAGTAATTTTTATATTCTTAAGTTTTTTGGCAACTGGCTCTATTATTGTGGGCCATTTTTCCGGCACTGTGCTGCTTCCAATTTTATACCCCCATCTCGGTTTATTCATAATGCCACTGAACGAAGTTCTATTAAGGTAGAAATATTTAAAAGCTCGCTCAATTTCATTTTTCGGTTTTAGTTTCAAAACCTCAGAATGACGTTCTCTAGACGCAATTTCATTCTTTAGTAAAGAAAATAATTTTTTTAATTTATTTTTATTTTGTATGACAAGGTAAAAATTAATTAAGTCCTTGTCAACATCATTTATCCAATTTATTTTCCCTGCTAAATCTTTGCCTAGAAATACAGAGCCACCGCCAACAAACGGCTCTCTATACTCATCGTGTTTAATTTCAAGAAAAGGCTTTATTGTTTTAAAACCATAAAATTTACCACCAGGATACCTTAGACATGTTTTGACTTTTCTCATAATAATTTCAATTGCTTTTCTTTTACAATAGGGAAATTAGAAATAAATAATTCGTTCCCATTTTCTCTTGGGTTATGGTGAACTCTGGAGTTTGCAACACTATAAGTCCAAGTTTTGCTATAAAGATTTGCCCATTTGTATAACTCTCTCACAAATTCACAATCATCATATGTCAACAAAAATGGATACTTTGTTTTTTTTAAAAGTTTTGCTAAACGAAGATGATCTTCTTTGGAAAAAGTGACATTGTATGCGACAATCTGCCTGCTTTCTGCATATGGTGGGTCCAAGAAAAGGAATACCCCCTTTTTCCCTTTAGATTTTTCAATAATTACTTTTTCAAAATCTTGGCTTGTAATCTTTGTATTTGCTAATTTTGGTCCAACGTCACGTATTAAATGTTGTGCATTTGTTATATTGTACCTAACATCTCCAATAAAAGAATTCCATCTTGTTATACCCGAAAATGAGCATCTATTAAGAATATAGTATCGGAAAGCTTTATTGAGGTTATCTTTTGGTTTAGAAAAATAAAGCTGTTCGTAAATAGGTTTGTCAATTTTAAGAGCTAACAATTTATTTATAAGTATTTCTCTCTTCTTCTTATCTGAAATTACTTTATAAAAAGCAATAATTTCTTTATCAAGATCGTTTATCCAATTATAAGGTACTGATGGTTTCGCTATAAAAACAGAGCCGCCACCAACGAATGGCTCTCTATACTCGTCATGATCTATTTGCTCCCAAAAAGGTTGTATGTATTTAATTGCTTTGTATTTACCTCCTGGGTATCGAAAAATTGTTTTTGGCTTGGTATTTGACATAGTTTATTTTATCCTAAATTGGGATATATTTATAATACATGATTGAGGGGTTTTTGTAAAATAGTTGAATCGTTTATTTTATATGCATCTTTTTTAACTTTTGTAACCCTCTTTAAATAACCTGGATGATTTGGGTGCTCATCTATATCATTAATTGGAATTAAAATAAACTCATTCTTAACAGAAATGGGCAAATATTTATCTATTTCTTCATCTATCTCGAATCCGATAAAAAGTGCCACAACATCAAACATGTCCTTTTTATATAGCTCGCCAACCCCATGTCCGTGAGATTTATGTGTTTTAAATGCCCAGTGGGTATCTGTGACTGAATGCTGATGTGGTATTTTTACTTGAACCCGTATAGACTCATTAACCCAATGATCAACCTTACTATACATATCAATCTCTTGTCTGTATGAGATATCTCTATTTTCCAGAAAAACATTAAAATGTTCTTCTGCAGCAAAACCCTTTGCACCAGTTATAAGCCTAAAATTATCAATAGAAAACAAGCTATCTATTTCTTCGAGATTTAAATTACAGCATTTCTCTAAAAGTTCAGAATAGGTCAATTTTTGTTCTTTTTTAAATATTTCCACTGCATCTGAAAATTTTGAATTTTTTATTTTTAATACTGCTAAAAAAGCAGCGTCAAATTCTGATAGATTCTCTTGCGCTTCGCGTTTCCACTTTGTTTTTCCAATCAAATGAGTTGAATATTTTGGATGCGTTGGTATTTCGCTGATATTGATAACTCTTAGATTTCTAAAACCAACGTCAAATAAAACTAATCTGTCAAACTAGTCTAATTTATAGAATGCATCTTGCGCGGAACGATCACCATGGGTTTGTGTAAGATTCACACCTAAATTTTTTGAGCTTGTTGAATCGGTTTCCCATCTTTTGACCTGGTCTTTTTTACCTTGAACAATATAATCAAAATGCTCGTCTGTACCTGCTTTTTTAAATCTAATACTTTTGTTTTTTAAATATTTTTCGTAGTGTAATTCTGCTGCATGACCCAATACATTTGAAAATAGCATCTTGGTTTTAACAACCATATGACAAAAAACTTCATTCTCTAAACCTAGTTTTTTTGCTATTTGCATATTATTTTTCTTTAAGATATTCGATATTTTTGTTATAGATTTTGAGAATTTTTGTTATTTCTAATAAATCTAAACGCCGCTCGCCTGACTCTGATTTAGATACATAGGATTGAGGTTTTTTCAAGCGTTTTGCTACTTCCTCTTGACTCAGACCAGAATCTAAACGTGCTTGACGAAGCTTGTTTAAATATTGCTTATATTCTTTTGTGTGAATTGTTTTCATAAGTTTAGTTATTATTTACTTATATATATGATATATTCTAAAATAGAATATCCCAAAATCGGATATTCAAATAAAACCCGCTTTTGACCAAGCCCGTAGTAGCGGGGCAAAGATAAAAAATTCCAATTTCGCGCTTAAAATCGGCTGGCGAGCCATTACAGAGAACGAGCCAAGCTTCGCTTTTTCCAACTAGCGGTAGGGGTGGGATTCGAACCCACGATACCCTTTCGGATATAGCAGTTTTCAAGACTGCCCGATTCAGCCACTCTCGCACCCTACCAGTTAAAGTAAATAAAATTATAAATAATAATTAGAATTACTCCTTAACCTCATGAATAACTACCTGAGGAAAAGGAATTTCTATTTTATCTCTATCAAAAGCGATTTTCAATCTTTTTCTTAATTCACCTGTAATTTCCCATTGTTTAAGGGGTTTAGTTTCTCCTGTTATTTTTATTATTACGGATGAATCCGCAAAATCGTTTACGCGTAAAAATTGAGGCGGTTTAATTATAAATTCTTTTAATTTCGAGTCTTCGGCCATCTCGTTTCCTACTTGATTAATTGTTTTTATAACTTTCTCAAGGTCGGAAGAATAACTTATTCCAATATTTAAATTTATTCCGGCAAAATCTTTTGAAAGATTGGAAGCGATTTTAATTTCGCCGTTAGGAACATGATGAACCGTTCCGTCTAAATCTCTTAAAATAGTGGTCCGCAAAGTGATATTTTCCACGGAACCGCAAATCTTGTCAAAACAAACAACATCCCCAACCCGATATTGATTTTCAAAAATAATAAAAAGTCCGGAAATTACATCGCGAATCAGATATTGACCGCCAAAACCGAAAGCCACGCCGGCAATTCCGGCCGCCGCCATAATCGGACCTATGTTTAAACCCAAAGAAGATAAAGCCATCATTGAGGCTATTAACCAAACCAAAACCCTAAGTGTTCCGCTAAACACTCTTGTAAGAGTATCTTCTCTTTTCTTTTCCGCTTCTTTACTTAAAAAATGATCTGAGACTACTGCTTTTCGCACTACTTTTTCAATAAAAATTCCTCCAAATTTATGAAAAATCCACGCTCCCGCAATTATAGCAAAAACCTTAAGGCCTTCAGAAGCTAACCAAAAAAGAATAACTTGAATAATTTTTTCGCCTATTTCAAACATTGATAAAAATATAACATAAATTTCCCAAAAATAAAACTCCGACCAAAGCCGGAGTTTTATTTTTAATTAAACAGTAGGGTTAAAATTACTCAACCGAAGGTGTTGTTTCTGAATTGTCTTCAGAATCATCAGAAGACTGTTGCGGCGGAGTCTGAGGTTCCTGCGGTTGTGTTTGCTCTTCAGAATGCGTCTGTTGTTCTTCAACGGTTTCTTCAACCATCGGAATATTGCAAGTCGGACAAAGACCCGCCTCTTCAGAATTATAACCACACTGTGAACATTTATAAGCCATATTTAAAAATTTAAAATTAACTGTTTCCGCGGCCTACGACTATCACCGCCCAAAATCGCTTTATTTTTTAAAATTCAATAAAATAATATAGCAATAAATTATTTAAGTCAAGATTAAGCTGGGTAAAACCTGTGAAAAACTTATGTTTTTTTTACTTGAGTTTCAATTTCAATTTCTTCTTTTTTAATGGTTTTTCTTATTAATTTACGTTTAACGTAAAAATTCATCAAAGAAAAAGTAATCATACTCGCAAAAACTATTCCAATAGTATTAACAATAAAAAGAAGCAATGAACCGCTAATAACCTGCCAATTAAGATTAGCTATTCCTATGCCAATAACCGCTAAAGGAGGAATAAGCGCCACTGAAATAGCAATTCCCGGAAGAGTTTCGCTAAGTTGCGGCTTTACTAAAGCAAAAGAAGCGGCAAAACCGGCAATAATGGCAATACTCATATAAAGCAAAGATGGATGAGTCCGAGACATTATTTCCGGAGTCAATTCACTGCCAATTTGAGTAGAAAAAAGCAGTGTCGCTAAAACTGCGGCAGCTATTCCTAAAAACATTGATTTGGAAACAGTATATAAAGAACGAGAAATTAATTTTAAATCAGAAATAGAGACGCCTAAAGATAACCCTAAAATAGAATAAAGTATTGGAGCTATTAACATACTTCCAATTATCACAGCCGCATTATCCAATAAAAGACCAAACGTAGCCATTAAAATTGATAAAACAACCATCAGAAAAAAATCGTGACTCGGAGCGCTACCTTTCATTATTTTTTCCACGGCTTCTGATTTGTCTTCCTCAGTTAAATTGTTGAATAAAAATAAAGGCATTTTATTTTTATATAATATCTTATTTTTCAGAATTTGTAAATTTTTTATATTTATGCCATATCGTCCAATAAAATGAAAACTTATTTATTATCTTCTTGTTCTCCAATATACTCGTCTATGTATTTTTGAAATTCACCCCTTTTTCTGCCTTTTTCTTTATGCCACTTAGCAACTATTTTTATATCTTCCGGCAACGCAACATAAATATCATCCTGAACGCTCTTTATTTTTTTTAGAACTTAAAATATCAGAAGCGATAAATTTATATTGTGTGGCTTTTGAATCAGTTAAAAAAACTACGCCTTCGGAACCGGCATAATCAATAGCTTTATTAATATCATTAGTCAAAAAAATAACATCTTTAAATCCTCTTCGCGTTTCCTCGCCCGGCCTGATTTCGCCCGTAATGTCCGAAGGAAGAAGTTTATTAACGTTCTTAGGGCACCCATGAAAAAACCTTCCAACAATTTTTGGATATTTATCAAGAAATTCTTTTGTTTCTGGCAATTTTTCCGGCGATTTATATTTTTCCATAAATTTTATTATTTTTAATCAGTGGACCCGGGGGGAATCGAACCCCCGTCTCCTGGATGCAAACCAGGTGTTTTACCACTGAACTACGGGCCCTGTATTTTTTCTTTTATTACCCCAGATTTTCCCAATATCGCTTTATTTAAATACATAAAAGAAATATTTACAAGTCCAATAATCCATTTCACCGCAGTTTGTCCAATAATTAAAGCGGAAATCGGCATAATTCCCAAAAAAGCAATAAGGATAAAAATTAAACTGTTTAAAAAATCAACAATCCTAAATTCATATAGATTTCAAATTTTTTGAATAAGATTAATTTTAAAAATATATTTTAATTAATGCCAAAACAATCAACTTCTTATTTGTGGACCGTACCGGATTCGAACCGGTGACCTCTACTATGCCATAGTAGCGCTCTACCAACTAAGCTAACGGCCCAAAATTGTTATTTTATTAATTATATACTAAAATAAACAAAACTATATTTCAAGCCAAATTATGAATACTTTACGCCCCTATAGTTCAATGGATAGAATAATTCCCTCCTAAGGAATTGATCTCCGTTCGATTCGGGGTAGGGGCACAACATCATTTGGAAAAAATGGAGGGTTGGCAGAGTGGACTAATGCGCCGCACTCGAAATGCGGTTGGGGATCAATCCCCTCACAGGTTCGAATCCTGTACCCTCCGCCAAAAAACGAAATCGGGTTCGGAAGCAAAAATATGGTCGGCACGAAGTGCCGTCTGTTCTGAATTCCCCCCAAAAAATCCTGA
>JAFGBB010000019.1 GCA_016933365.1 Candidatus Wolfebacteria bacterium
AAAAGTTATTAAAAAAGAATTAAAAGATTTAATTTGAAAAACGCCTTTTTGTCCAAAAAATTCAATAATAAATATCTCGTAAGACAATAATAAATTAATAAACCAACTAAACACTAAAGCTAAATAATAAGAAAATAAACCTAAAAATCCAATAATAAAACCAACAGCCATTGTTAAGGGAATTATTTCAAGTATTAAAATGTTTGTAAATAAAGAAATCGCCGAAAAATTACCAAAATTAATAATTAAAACAGGCAAAACAAAAATCTGGGCGGAAAAAGTAAGTAAAAAATTTTCTTTTATTGAAAAAATGCTTGAGTCTTCGGATAATTTTAAAAAATTTTTAACTGCCGGTAAAAAATAAATAATTCCCAATAAAGCAAAAAATGAAAGCTGAAATCCAACGTCAAAATAAAGAACTTTAGGATTAAATAAAACCATAAAAAACGCCGACAAAATAATAGCATTACGCGCGCTATAAACCCTGTTAACTTCTCTGGCAAACAAAGCGATAAAACCCATAATTGCCGCTCTTACCACAGAAGCTTCGCCTCCGGTTAACAAAACAAAACCTATAATCGTTAAAATAGTAATTAAAAACGTTATTCTGCGACGAAAAAAAGAATTTAACAAAATAAAAACTATCGTAACAATAACTGTAATATTATAACCGGAAAGAGCCACTAAATGAGTGGTTCCTGAAGCATTCATCGCTTCTTTAAATTTTTTAGAAAATTCCGCTCTTTCTCCAAGAGTAATACCCGCTAAAAAAGCCGCTTTTTTAAAAGAAAGAGTTTTTTGAAAAATAGAAACTATTTTATTTCTTAATTTAAAAAGACAAGATTTTATTTTTAGCCCCTTATCTTTGGCAATTAATTCTACTTCTAAAAACGAAACTGTTCCTGAAATGCCTTCTTTGGCAAGAAAATTCGCGTAACCTAAATTGCTCGGTTTAATAATTTTTCCTTCAAAAGCGATTAAGTCTCCATAATAAAATTCCGGATATCTTTGTGTTTCTATTAAAATCCGACCTGAATAAGGCGGTTCAAGATTTACGACTAATTTTTGAAAATTTCCTTTTTCCGGATATTTAATTATCACGCCTTGAAAATCCGTTTTTTCGTTAAAAACAATATTAGTTTTTTGAGCTTGATATTCATCATATAAAAAATAATAAAAATTACCGATAATAATAAACAGACATAAACCAGCTATCCAAATAATACGATTATTTTGTTTAATATATCCAAAAAACAAAAATAAAACAGCGCTTAAAAGCGTTATTAGAAAAGTTATTTTGAAATTTAAACCCAAACTCGCGACTAAAATTCCTAAAATAAAAAATCCTGCCGCGTAAAAAACAATATCATAAATTCTCATATTATAATTCCTCCACCAAGAAGCTTTTTATTCTTATTATAAAATACCGCGCTTTGTCCGGAAGCAATAAACCTAACAGGTTTATCAAATTGAATAAAAAATGATGATTTATAAACTATAAATTTTGCCGGAATTAATATTTCTTTATAGCGCGTCCGCGCTAAAATTTTCCGCGACTTCGGCGCCTTACCCGCAACCCAATTAATATTTTTTAGTTTAATTTTTGGAAAAGAAAATTCTTTATCGTTTTTTTTAATTACTAATAATTCATTCCTTTTTAAATCTTTTTTAATAATATAATACGGCCCTGTTCCACCCACTGGAGCTCTTTGACCAATAGTGTAAAACCGCGCGCCTTGATGTTCGCCAATCTTTTCTTTATTTTTAAAGTTAATAATATTTCCTTTTTTGGGCTTAATCCATTTTTTCAAAAATTCAATAGTATTAACGTCTTTTACAAAACAAATTTCCTGACTTTCTTTTTTAAAATCGGGAATTAATTTATTTTCTTTGGCGATTTTTTTTATTTCTTCTTTGGTAAAATCGCCAAGAGGAAAAATACAATGCTTTAACTGTTCTTGATTAAGTTTCCATAAAAAATAAGACTGGTCTTTATTTTTATCTTTTGCTTGAAAAAGTTGGTATATGTTTTTATTTTTTAATTTTTGAAGTTTAACATAATGCCCTGTCGCGATATAAATTTCTGTCTGCCGACAGGAAAAAGCGCCGGACTTCAAAGCTTTTTTCAAAAATAATCCGAACTTAATTTCCGGATTGCAAACCACGCAAGGATTAGGCGTATTGCCTTTTTTATATTCTTTAATAAAATTATCAATTACTATTTTTTTAAACTCTTTTTTAAAATCCCAAATTAAAAAGGGGATATTCAGTTTTTTACAAACTTTTTTCGCTTCAGTTTCTTTTGTTTTTGAAAAAAGTTTCATAAAAACTCCAATCACGTCATATCCCTGTCGTTTCAACAACAATGCCGCCACAGAGCTATCCACTCCGCCGGACATTGCAACATAAATTAATTTTTTATCGGTTTTTTCCATATTTAAAAATAATAGCCGAAAAATCGGCTTAAGTTAAGACATATTTGATTCTTTAAAAAATTTATTTTATATTAATAATAATGAAACAACTTTATCGTAGTGATAAAAATAAAATTTTGACCGGGATTTTCGGCGGACTGGGAGAATATTTCAAAATAGATCCAACGATTTTACGGGTTTTTTGGATTTTCGTAGTAATCTTCACCGGCTTTTTCCCCGGCTTAATCGCTTACATTTTCGCTTATTTTATTATCCCGCGACACAATAATAAAAAAATTTATTAAATAATTAGATAAATTAACTAAACGAAACCAACTATCCTATATTGACGATCGTCAATATAGGATAGTAATCTTTAAAAGTCCGATTTTTAAAGAGAAAAGTTTAATATTTTATTTTAATATCAAAAGATTAAATCTTCTTAAAAATTAAGCGCTTCCAATTTTACGAATTTACAAGATTTATTAATTTATAAGACTTTGCGGGGTTTACAAGTTTGCGAGAAGTTTATGAGACTATCTTACGAGACTAAACCTCAAATTGACGAATTTCTAATAATAACATTCTGATATTCTTAAGAATATCAGAATGTTATTAAAAAAATCAGCTAACCGACTAAAAACCAAAAATTAATAAGTTTTTACGCCTTTTCCACGCGTTCAGTATATTCACCAGTGGAAGTGTTTATCCTGATAACATCTCCTTCATTTATAAAAAGAGGGACTGATATTTTAGCTCCGGTTTCAATAGTTATGACTTTAGTTCCTCCCTGAGCCGTATTTCCCCTAACTGCCGGCGGCGCCTCAATAACTTTATAATCGCCTTTTATTGGAAGTTCAACGCTAATAATTTCATCATCAAATTTAATCGCGACTATCTCCATATTAGGTTTAAGAAATTTTCCTGAATCGCCGATAATTTCCGATTTTAGCAAAAAACGGTTTTTAGGATTTTTCGGTTCATTAAACCAAAATTCATCGCGATGAAAATATAAAAATTCCGCTTTTATTTTTTCCACATCAGCTTCTTCAAATTCATCTGCCGGTTTAAAATTTCTATCCAATACTTGACCGGTTTTTAAATTACGCAATTTTGTTTGAATACTGGCTCCTCCGCGACCAATATGAAGATGCTTAATAAAAAGCACCGCATAAGGGTCTTTATCTATTTTTATTACTGTTCCGTTTTTTAAATCATTTATAGAAAGAGACATATAATTCTTGTGTTATAATTATTTAAAATAAACTTTTTTGAACCTCTGTTTCTTTTTTTGTTTTTTCGCCAAAAATACTGATTTTGCCATATTCTCCATCAAATCCCGGCTCAATTTTTAATTTTTTTTCCTTAAGCGCTTTTATAGCGCTATAAATATTTGAATCTGCTTTTCTTTTTATTTCATCTTCTTCAGTATCTAAAAACAACCTTAATTCACTACCAAAATTTTTGATTAATTTATCATATTGTTCTTTCACTTTCTTGGTTTTAACTCCCATATTATAAACATCGGCAATTACTTCATCAAGAGGAATAAGATTATAAAAAGGAACTAAATTATCATAAAATTGATAATATCCCTTGCTTTTTGTTTTAATTTCCGGACGATCAGCTAATTCTTCTATTCTATTCATCACGCCAATAGTAACCTTTTTCCCGCATTTTGGACAAATTCCATTATGTTTTTTTGTTTCTTTTGGAGAAAAAACAACATTGCAATTCCGATGACCGTCATAATGATATTTACCTTCTTCAGGAAAAAATTCAATAGTGGCAATAAATTTTTCTTTATTCTTTTTTTCTTTTCGTCTTGACGGAGCTCCGCTTTTTATGGCTTCAATTATTCCATCATAAGACAATTCCGTATCAAAAATATTTGCTTCTCTGCCTATTCTCTGTAAAGAATGAGAGTCTGAATTAGAAATTAAAGCAATATTATCTAATTGAGAAAGTCGCCAATTCATTGCCGGATCGCTGGAAAGGCCGGTCTCGCCGGCAAAAATATTTTTAGCATAATCGCCAAAACATTCTTCAATAGAATCAAAACCGGACATTGAACCAAACATTGAAAACCAAGGCGTCCAAATATGAGCAGGGACAATATACGCCCGGGGATCTGTATTTAAAACAATTTTTGCCAACTCGCGAACATCTAATCCAAGAATAGGTCTGCCATCAGACTTTAAATTACCAACCCAACCCAGTTGAGTATTAATTTTTTCCACAGTTTCAATATCCGGAGCAAAAATAAGATTATGATTTCGGTAACATTTACCTTCTCTAGAATAAATACTGGAAATTTCCGAAGTTAAAAAAAACCGAGTTTGCGCTAAAGTGCCCTTAATGGTTTTAAGTTTATATTTTGATTTTAATTTTAAAAGCCCGGGCTCGGCCGGCTCTAATTTTTCTTTAATTTCTCTAAACCATTCCGGGTGAGTAAAATCTCCAGTACCTATTACTAAAACACCCTTATCATCGGCCCAGCGATCAAGCTCTTCCAAGTTTAAATTTTTACTTGTTGCCCGAGAATATTTAGAGTGAATATGTAAATCAGCGATAAATTTCATTAAAAAAGCTTTATAAATTGTTAGTGTGGGCGCTGAGGGAATCGAACCCCCGACCTTCTCGGTGTAAACGAGACGTTCTACCACTAAACTAAGCGCCCTATATTACTTATAGTATAAAAATCTTATTATTAATTCAAGGATTAATATAAAAAATTCTTTTTGTTTCCGAAACTTCGCGCAACTTAATGATTAAACACAAATAAAATTCACAAAAGAAATTTATTTTTCAAATACCGGAAAATTTCCCGAAAGTTTTATGGACAGACCGAAAACAAAAATTATATGCGATATTCTTAAATTAGTCCGAACGTATTTCGCCGGCACCAACGACGAGAAAAGCCCTTCCTGCAAAAAATTCGAAAAGACAGCAAAGCCGCGCTATTAACAGCTACTAACAATTTCAAGTTTTTCTTTAGCAACATTAAATTCAAAAATTTACGGAGTAAATACAAAATTATAAAAAAACTATTTTTTATTCGGGTCGTAATTACTTTGATAACCGGAGTTTTCTCCAGGACGAAATTTGTTCGGATACTGAATATCAGTTTTTACATCATGAGTAACTTTCTTAAGAAATTTAAAGATATCATACGGATTCACAATACTTCTAATAACATAAGATTTTGGGGATAAACCAGCGGTAAAAACCAAAATGCTTCCCGTATTGCCGCTGCCAAAAAATTTATCAAAAAAACCAACATTAACCTCTACATTGGTAATTTGATCAAAATCAATCATTTCAAAATCTCTACCAATCCACCCTTTTTGCAAAATTACTCTTTTATCGGTAATTGCATAATAAGTATGCTTAAAAACAAGTACTTGATAAATTGGGATTCCAAATACCAAACCGATTCCAATCCAAAAATGTGGAAGAAGTAATATACCAAAACCAAATATATGCGAACCAAATAAAATATCATATACGGCAAGTCCAATGAATGGCACTAAGAAAAGCATCCAAGACAACCCAAAAATAGTGGTAACAATTGAACCACCCAAAAGGAAAGGCCAAAAACTTGGCGTTCCTTCCCAAAAAACTTTTTCGTTTTGGCCTAGGGCCTTATCTAATTCTCTCATGGTTTTACTTATTAGTTTTAATAATTATAAAATTTCTTTTCCCAAAATGCAAAATCGTGAATTCGTTTTTACCCTAAAATTGAATACGAATTAATCGCCAAACAAAGCGAGATAAACCAAAGCCATTTAATTTTTCCTTTCTAGTGCCCTCGACAGGAATTGAACCTGTACCGCCTCCTTCGGAGGGAGGTATTGTATCCATTCAACTACGAGGGCAAAAACTAAAAAAATAATTCACAAATTATTCCTCCAATAAATATAAGAATTAACGCGTAAATAATTAAAAAATTAATTTTTGAAAAAATTAATTTTTTAGGATTTAATTTGAAAGTTTTAAGCCACATTAAAACAATAAAAATTCCTTCTAAAGCAATAAAAACTCCTCCGGCTATACCCACTAATTCCAAAAAACTCTGAAAACCCCAAAAATAAAGAAGCGGAGGCAAAAGAACTACTAATAATCCGGTTAAAAAAGTGGGAAATTTCAAATCAAATTTTAAAGAATCTTTTACCTCTATCCCAATAACAATATAAGAACTCCAAAGAGAAAGTAAACCAAAAATACCAATAAGAACTAAAATCCCTTTAGGAATATTTTCCGCTATTCCTGAAATCGCGTCTTCAGAAACCACGCCTGAAAGCCCTAAAACTCCGATAATAAAGAAAATATAAACTAAAGACGGCAATAATGTCCCCAAAATAATCGGTTTTTTTATATTAATTAAAGGTTGTTTTATTTTCTTAAAATAATTAATTATTGCTGGAATAGCCACTCTTCCGCTTAATGAAAAAAGGATTGCTCCATAAGGAAGCAAAAGATTATTAATATTAAAAAGAGGAGTGGAGACTATTTTTTCAAAATATCCCATTCCATAACTAAAAATTACTAAAATAATGGCAATGACGCCTCCGGTAATTAAAAATTCAGAAAAAGCGACTCTTTTAATCTTTAAAAAAATCGCCATTGAACCTAAAAACCAAAAAACTAAAAGAGCTGAAGCCGCTGAAATTTCCGGAAAAATCAAATTAAAAAAACTAATTGATAAAACTAAATAAATGGTTAAAGTAAAAAATATTCCAAAAATTCCAGTTAAAATTGAAAGCCAAAAACCTATTCTTCCTAAATAAATACGAACATAACCCGGAAAACGATGATGATTTTCCGAATTTTCGGTTTTTAAAATTGTATCGGCATACATTAAATGAATAAAAATAAAAGCAACGGTAAAAAGACCAAGATAAAATAAACCAACGGCAATTCCGGCGTTATGAAAAACAAATGGCAGGGCAAAAATCCCCGCGCCAATAATTGTCCCCGCCAATAAACTGGCAGGAAGAAATAATTTTTTAAACATTAATATTCTTCTTCTTCAATTGGCAATTCTGTTACCAATTTTTTAACAATTTTTCTTTCAAGAAACCAAAAAAATACTAAAATTAAAACCGTAAGAAAGGTGGCAAAAAGAGCTAATAAATAAAATTTAAATCCAATAGCCATTCCTACGGCCGCGGCCACCCAAAGTCCAGCGGCAGTTGTTAATCCCTTTAATTGAGAGCGTTGAAAAATTATCAAACCAGCGCCTATAAATCCTACCCCAACAACAATTTGAGATGGAATTCTTGAAAGTTCAAAATTTGAATCTGAAAATGTTTCCATCGCTAAAATGGAAATAATCGTAAAAAAACTTGCTCCTAAACTTACCAAAGCAAACGTTCTCATTCCAGCTGATTTTTTAGAAAGTTCTCTTTCTAAGCCAACTAAAGAACCTAAAACGATTGCCAAAATAAGCTGACCAAAAATTTCAATTTCGTTTCCTGTCATATAAAAAATTAAGCTTCGTAAACCTTATATCCCTCCTTAACCCTTTGACTAATTTTTATTCCCACTTCTTGTCCTTTTTTGGCGCTTTTAATATCTTTGTGGTCATACTGCATTGAATCAATTTCTTGAGTGAAATCAACGTCCCCTCCTTTAAAATTCAAAACTTGACCAACTTTTATCGCTTTTAAAAATTTCACGATTGCCACGCCAAGATTGTCAAAATAATGGGTAACTTCGCCTATTGGTTTTTTTTCTGACATAATTCTCTAATCGCCCGCATTTTTATTTCACGGATATTCGCGAATAATATAATTACCAGTAATTAGTGATTATTACGACCTTTTTCTTCTTTAATTAATTCTATTACTTTTTTAATAAGTTCTTTCGGGTCTTTGGAAAAAACTATTTTATTTTCCATTTCTTTGGCGCGATGAGATTTTTCAATCATTATTTTTATCAATTCATCGGTTTCCCATTCACCTTCTAAAACACCTATCGGTTTTTTGTCTTCAAAGGCAATCGTAAACTCGTTTAATGTTCCCATTCTGCCACAACCCACAACAACGGCATCGGCAGACCGAGTTAAAAGAAGGTTTCTGCCGGAATAACCAAACCCTGTATAAATTATCATATCATGATAATCTATGGGTAAATTATAAAAATTAATATGCTCTTTTTCAGACTCTGCCGGTGAAAGACCTACGACAATTCCATTTTCTTTTTTTGCTCCTTTAGCGGCCCAGTAAGGAAATCCAGTAGTGGCTCCATCAACCAAAACTCCACCCTGAAGAATAATTTCTTTTCCTAATGCCTCAGCTTCAGTAAAAGAATCTGGACCGCAATGTCCTGTTTCAGCCGCGCCAGAAACACAAATTTTATATTTTGGATAATTATTCATTTAAATTCAATAAAATTAATTTTTACTTTTTAATTATAACATAATATGTTCTCCCATTGAAGGAATAGCCGTGTCTATTGCCAATTCATCTTTAATTTTTTGAGATAAAAGAATCATTTGTTCTTCTTCTCCTTGAACCAAAAAAACTTTTTTTAATTTTAATCGCATTGGTCTTAGCCAATTTAAAAGACCTTTTTGGTCGGCGTGAGCTGAATAAGAACTTATTACTTTCACTTTACAATTTACGGGAATTTCTTCTCCAAAAATTTTTACGCTTTTAGCCCCGTCTAAAATCAATCGCCCTAATGAACCTTTTGCTTGATAACCAATAAATAAAATCGCGCTTTTCGGGTCGGGTAAATAACGATACTCATGATGAAGTATTCTCCCTCCTTGAGACATTCCGGATCCAGCAATAATTACTTTGGGCGGAGAAACATTATTTATTTCTTTTGATTGCTCGGTTGTTAAAGTCATTTTAAGTCCGGGAAAATCAAAAATAGCATCGCCCTTATCTAAAATAGCTAAAGATTCTTTATCAAAATAATCAGGGTCCTGTGAATATTTTTTATAAACAGAGGTTAATTTTATAGCTAAGGGACTATCAATAAAAATTGGAATTTTAGGAATACGTCCATTTTCCACCAATTCATTTAACTCATATAAAAGATCTTGAGTGCGTTCCATGGCAAAAGCAGGAATTATTAATGTCCCGCCAGCTTTTACTGTTTCTTCAATAGCGTCTTCAAGCATACCTCTGCGCAATTTGGTTTCTTCGTGCAATCGTCCGCCATAAGTGGTTTCAATTAGTGCGTAATCAGCGTCAGTAATAGTTTCCATATCTTTTACCATAGGCGTATTAATGTTACCTAAATCTCCTGAAAATAAAACGCTTTTCCCTTCCGCGACAACTTTTATAAAAGCCGACCCTAAAATATGTCCGGCGTCAAAATATTCAATTTCAAATCCGCCTTCTTTTGGTCCAATTCTAAATTTTTTATGATAATTAATTGTTTTCCATAAATTCATTACGTTATTAACATCTTCAATATTATAAATAGGTTCTAAATTTTTTTCTTGGGCTTCTTTATTTAAAATATGTTCAGAATCAAGTAAAAGTTCTTCAGAAAAACCTTTTGCCGGTGGCGTAGAAAAAATATCTCCGCGAAATCCGGCTTTATAAAGCTTGGGTAAACGACCAATATGGTCTATATGACTGTGAGTAACCAAAACCGCGTCAATAGTTTTGGGGTCATAAGGAAATGGTTCAAAATTTTGACGCTCGCAATATTTTGAACCTTGATAAAGACCGCAATCAATTAAAATTTTAGCGGAATCTATTTCCAATAAATAATTTGAACCGGCAACAGCCTTGGCTCCGCCGTGAAAAGTCAATTTCATATTTTTATTATATCAAATTTAATAAAAAAAATACAGAGATTTTAAAAATAAATTCTTAAAATATTTTAACCCAAAAAACTTAAATCTAATTCTATAAAATCATTTTTAAAAAGATTGACAAATCTCTTTAAATATGATAGATTTAAAACAGTAAATTAACATAAAAACCTAAAAAGGGAGGTTTTTTATGAATAACAAAAAAGAAAAAATTTCGGCTACTCTGTTTTTTACGGGGTTTTTATTAATTATGACTTCTATTGGAACAATAGAAGCCTCCATTGCCTTATTTCCATTAAAGGCAATAATAATTGGAATTGCGGGAATGATACTTATTTTCGCAAGCATCCTCTTTTTTAAAAAAGGAGAAAAAAATGGAAATATCCTTAATTAAAAAAGAAAATACCCATGCCACTTTTTTAGTGGATGAATTTATAGAGGTTAGCGTTAAACGCCTACCAAAAGGAAAAATAATAATAGCAAGCGTTTTTGGGGGGAGATTGTCAAGACCCTTAAAAACAGCAACCCTTAAAAAAGCCGCCGCTATACTATAATTTATAATAACCTTCTTCCTCCGGGTTTTTCAAAATCCGGAGATTTTTTTAACAAAAAAATGACTCAACTAAATGAGCCATTTTTAAAATATATTTAAAAACTAAAGACTTATAGGTTTTAATTTGTATTTTTTAATTAATTTTTCAAATTCTTTTCTTTCTATGGTTTCTTTTTCAATTAATTCTTTAGCTATCGCCTTAAGAACATTTTTTCGCGAAGTAATAATTTTTTGAGCGGAAGACCGAGCTTTCTCAATTACACTTTTAACTTCATCGTCTATTTCGGCCGCGATTTTTTCTGAATAATTTTTTTCCGTGCTAATTTCTCTTCCCAAAAAAACCATTTCTTCCGTTTTACCATAAGTTATGGGTCCGATTTTTTCAGACATACCAAATTGAGTTATTAATTTTCTTGCCAATTCAGAAGCTACCTGTAAATCATTTGAAGCTCCGGTAGAAACGTCTGAAAAAATTATTTTTTCAGAAATAAATCCTCCAAATAAAATAGCTAAATCAGCCATAAATTGAGATTTTGTTTTTAATCTTGTTTCTTTAATAGGCGTTTTAAGAGTATAACCTCCGGCTCGTCCCCGAGCAATAATGGAAATTTTTTGTATTGGGTCGGTGTCTTTAATACTGGCCGCCACCAAGGCATGCCCGGCTTCATGATAAGCGGTAATTTCTTTTTCTTCTTTTGATAAAACTCTGCTTCTGCGTTCCGGCCCAAGCAAAACTTTTTCAATAGAATCAAAAATGTCTTGTTGAATAATTTCCTTGCGTCCTTTACGGGCCGTTAAAATCGCGGCTTCATTCATTAAATTTGCCAAATCAGCGCCAGAAAAACCCGGGGTTCTTTCCGCCGCCCAGCGAAAATTAATTCCAGAAGAAAGCTTTTTTTCTTTACTGTGAATTTTTAAAATAGCTTCTCTGTCTTTAATATCGGGAAGGTCTAAAACAATTCTGCGATCAAATCTTCCCGGCCGCAAAAGAGCCTGGTCAAGAACGTCCGGTCTATTGGTGGCGGCAATAACAATTACCTTTGTATCTCTTTCAAAACCGTCCATCTCCACTAAAATTTGATTTAAGGTTTGTTCCCTTTCGTCGTGTCCTCCTCCCAAACCCGTGCCTCTTTCGCGTCCAACAGCGTCAATTTCATCAATAAAAAGAATTGATGGCGCGGCTTTCTTAGCGGTTAAAAAAGCGTCTCTGGTTCGCGCCGCTCCCACGCCAACAAACATTTCAACAAATTCCGATGCTGAAATATGAAAAAAGGGAACCTTAGCTTCACCAGCAACGGCTCGCGCTAAAAGTGTTTTACCTGTTCCCGGACTGCCCAACAAAAGAACTCCACGAGGAATTCTTGCTCCAATTTCAAGATATTTTTTAGGATTTTTTAAAAAATCAACAACCTCTAAAAGCTCTTCTTTGGCTTCTTTCAATCCGGCAACGTCTTTAAAAGTTATTTTATTTTTAAATTGAGCAAAAAGTTTTATATTTGCTTTTCCAAAAGTAAAAGCCTGACCCATCCCTGTTTTGGCTTGACGCAACATAAAGAAAAGAAAAGCTCCAATAATTAAAATTGGCAAAAGCGCGGGAATAAGAATTCCCGCCCAAAACCGAAAACCGGATTCTTCTTTTATCTCCAATCCAACTTGTTGAAGAGCAGAGGGTTCAACTCCATAATTTCTAAAAGTTTCTGACAGTCCCGCTTCAGCTTCTTTTTTAGAAACAGCTTTTAAGCCATCTTTTAGTTCCACTTCTAAATCATTGCCATTAACAATTATTTTAGAAATTTCTCCGGCATTTATTTTAGAAGCCAATTGGTCAATGCTTAAAACCGTTTTTTGCGAATTTATATTGCCAAAAAAAGAAAATAAAAACGCAACGAGTAAGAGCGTTATTATCGCCCAAAAAATATTTTTATACAAAAGCTTCATTTTTAATTTACTTTTTAAGCTTAAGAGTTATTCTTTTTTCTTCAGGTTTAATTGAATCAATAATAAAATCATATTCCTTACCAATTTCTAATTTTTTTTCCATTTCTTCAATACTTCCAAATTCCGTAACATGAATTAAGCCTTGAAAACCTTCTTTTAAATCAATATAGGCTCCAAAAGGATTAAATTTATAAACTGTGCCGGAAATTTCTTGTCCTTGTTTAATTTTTTCTTCAACATTTTCCCATGGACTATCTTTTAAGGCCTTAAGAGAAAGAAAAATTTTATCATCTTTAATTTCAATAATTTTAGCCTTAATTTGTTCGTTTACTTTTACCACTTCGTTGGGACTATCTATTAAACGATGGTCAAGTTCGGCAATATGAATTAATCCTTCAATTGCTAAATTATCATTAAATTTAATAAAAGCGCCAAAATCCGCTATTCCTGAAACTACTCCTTCAATAACATCTCCAACGTTATATTTATTTATTAATTCTTTAATATTTTCTTCGTTCACGCCTTTTTCAGAAATAATTAATTTGTTATTCCGCGAGTTAAGGTCTATTATTTTTACTTCAATTTCTTTACCAACAAACTTTTTTAATTCTTCCAATATTTTGTTTTTATCGCCACTTTCTACGCGCGGATAATTTTCCGGAGCCAATTGAGAAACCGGTAAAAACGCTTTAATACTATCAATGTTCGCAACAAGTCCACCGCTATTAGCGCCAATAATTTTAACCGTTAAAGTTTCATCTTTTTCTTTTATCTCTTTTAATTCCCGCCAATTTTTTTGTTTTTGAGCCCCTGTTAAAGAAAGTTCAACAAAGCCTTCTTCATTATCAATAGAAACTATTTTAGCGGGAATTGAATCTCCTATTTTTAAATCTTTTAATATACCTCTGGCATTCATTAATTCCGCGCCATAAATAAGACCCGTTCCAAATTTATTCAAATCAAAATAAACCGCTCGAGGAGTTTTTTTAAGAAGTACGGCCTCTGTTAAATCTCCTTCTTTTAAGAAAGAAACTAATTCAGGTTCGTTTTTTATAAGTTGGCTAATTATTGAAATCATTTTAAAAAGAAACAATGTCTTGAGTATGGTAAATAATAAAACGCAAATAGTCAATAGTAAATATTTATTTTTAAAAATATTGACTTAAATTTTAAAATAGAATATTATTATTTTAATGCTAACAACTACTAAAAAACAAAAAATTATCAAAGAGCATCAAATTCACGAAACAGATACTGGATCCAGCGAAATTCAGGTCGCTCTTTTGACGAAAAATATCGCGGAACTTATTCAGCATTTAAAAAAACACCCCAAAGACCATCATTCGCGTCGCGGACTTTTAAAAATGGTTGGTAAAAGAAAAAGGTTTATGAATTACTTAAAAAAGAATAATTCTAAAAACTATTCAACGCTGGTAAAAAAGTTGGGATTAAAAAAATAAATTTATGATGCATAAATCTCAGAGAGTCGGAATCTTTATTGATATTCAGAATCTTTATCATTCGGCAAAAAATCTTTATTCAGCGCGCGTTAATTACCACGAGCTTATCAAAGAATTATTAGCTAACAGACAACTTATCAGAGTTATGGGTTACGTGGTTAAAAGCGAGACGGTTCTTGGCGAAGCGTCTTTTTTTGAAGCTTTAACCAAAACAGGCATTGAACTTAGAAGTAAAGACCTTCAAATATTTCCCGGCGGAATGAAAAAAGCCGATTGGGACGTAGGAATAGCTGTTGACGCCATCAGAATGGCAAACCTTATTGATGTGGTAATTTTAGTTACAGGCGACGGAGACTTTATTCCTTTAGTGGAATATCTCAAATGGGGACTTGGCAGAGAGGTTGAAGTGGCGGCTTTTGGCAGAAGCGCCTCGTCTAAACTTAAAGAAGTTGCCGACTTTTTTATTGATTTGGAAAATTTACCAAAAGTAATATTAAACAAATCAAGGTCAAAAAATCAAAAAAGTAAATAATTTAATAAACTAATAACAAACCGCGAATTCATCCAAATTTATATAATTTATTTATATTTATTAGAATTTATTTACGGATTGAAATAATATTTTATGGATTTAAATAAAAAACAATTTAAAACTGAAGTTGCCGGAAAAGAATTAAAACTTGAAGTTTCCAATCTTGCCGGACAAGCTAATGCGGCGGTTGTCGGAACTTATGGAGACACATCGGTTTTAGTAACGGCAACTATGGGAAAAGAAGACAGAGAGATTGATTATCTTCCTTTGGTTATTGACTATGAAGAAAGGTTTTACGCGGCGGGTAAAATAATTGGCAGTCGTTTTGTTAGAAGAGAAGGTCGTCCTTCTGAAGAAGCAATTTTATCCGGACGAATGATAGACAGAAGTTTGCGCCCTCTTTTTAATCAAAAACTTAGACGCGATATTCAAATTATAATTACTGTTTTGTCTTATGACGAAGAAAATGACCCTGATTTTATTGCTCTTCTTACTTCTTCGGTTGCTTTAAGTATTTCCGATATTCCATGGAACGGACCTCTTGCGGGAATAAAAATAGCAAAACTTGAGAATGAAACCGTTATTAATCCGGAAAATTCAACTTTAAAAAAAGAAACCAAACCAGAGTTTGAATCTTTTATTGCGGGAACGGAAGAAAAAATAAATATGATTGAATTAAACGGAAACGAAACAAAAGAAGAAAACGTGATAAAATCTTTTGAATTAGGACAAAAAGAAATTAAAAAACTTATTGAGTTTCAAAAAAAAGTAATAAAAGAAATTGGCAAACCGAAATTAGAATATAATTTTAATGAAAATCCGGAATTGGAAAATCAAGTAAGAAACTTTGTAAAAGACAAATTAGAAGGGGCGATTTATTGTTCTGATAAAACAGAAAGAGATAAAAACCTTTCTTTATTATTAAAAGAATTAAAAAATTATTTAAGTGAAAAAGGGTTTGAAAGTTCTTTATTTGGTAAAGTTGAGCTTTTATTTGAAGAGGAAATTGATAAATTAGTGCATAAAAATATTCTTGAATCGGATAAAAGACCGGATGGCAGACGACTTGATCAAGTCAGGGAACTTTATGGAGAAGTCGGTTTATTCAAGCGCCTTCATGGCTCAGCTATTTTTGCCAGAGGAAAAACCCAAGCTCTCGCGGCTGTTACTTTAGCCGCGCCGGGCGCGGAGCAATTAGTAGAAACAATGGAAATTACAGGAAAAAGACGCTTTATGCTTCATTATAATTTTCCTCCTTATTGCGTTGGCGAAATCGGACGACTTGGCTCTCCGGGAAGAAGAGAAATTGGGCATGGAGCATTAGCGGAAAAAGCAATTAAACCTCTTATTCCCGACCAAGAAGAATTTCCTTACACTATTCGCGTAGTTTCTGAAATTTTATCTTCAAACGGTTCTTCTTCTATGGCCAGCGCTTGCGTCGCTTCAATGGCATTAATGGACGCCGGTGTTCCCATTAAAAAACCGGCAGCCGGAATTGCCATGGGCTTAATAACCGATGGCAAGGATAAAAATAAAATCTTAACAGATATTCAAGGACCTGAAGACCATTATGGAGACATTGATTGTAAAGTGGCCGGAACAACGGACGGAATTACGGCTATTCAAATGGACGTTAAAATTGACGGCATAAAATTATCAACGCTTAAAGAAATATTTATTCAAGCTCAAAAAGCCCGACTGGAAATTTTAGATTTTATAAAAACCGTTATTGCCAAGCCAAGAGAAAAAGTATCTTCTTATGCGCCAACAATAATGTCTTTAAATATTAAACCCGACCAAATAGGCGAAGTTGTTGGTCCCGGCGGTAAAATAATTAACGGAATTATAGCTTCTACCGGAGCTTTAAGTATTGATATTGAACAAACTGGTAGAATTTTTGTAGCGGCAAACGAAGAAGAAAAAGCTCAAGCGGCCGTAAACCAAATTAAAGCCATAACTAAAGAATTTGAAATCGGAGAAATAATTTTTGGTAAAATTATAAAAATTCTTGATTTTGGAGCAATAGTTGATTTAGGAGGAGGTAAAGACGGAATGATTCATGTTTCCGAATTAAAAGATGGATTCGTAGAAAAAGTTGAAAATGTTGTTCGTTTGGGAGATATGGTAAAAGCAAAAATAATTAAATCTGAAAACGGCAAAATCGGATTATCTTTAAAAGGAGTAAAAACCGATTAAATAAAAAAAACGGCTCAATCAAATGAGCCGTTTTTTTTATTTAATCAGACGTATTTGTTTTTTTAATTTTTTTAGTAAGACGAGACTTTAAACGATTTGCTTTATTTTTTTTAATAAGATTAACTTTTGCGGCTTTATCAAGTTTTTTATAAACCAAAGAAAGACTTTGTTTTATTTTTTCGTCTTGACCTGACGCATTAGGGTCGCTAATAAGCTTTTTATATTGTTTAATAGTCTCTTTTAAATCTTTTTTCTTTTTTATGTTTCTTTTTCTGCGTCTAATTGTTTGACGCAATGCTTTTTCAGCGGATTTTGTATTTGGCATAATAAAATAATTTATAATATTAATTTAGAATATAGCACGCGGCTTTTAAAGTCAAGGATTTTAGAATATAATAAAAATGTTTAAATTTCTAAAAATTAAAATATTATATGCTACATTCCATTTCGGGAAAATTAATTTTTAAAAAAACAAATTTAGCCGTTATTGAAACCGCGGGTTTGGGTTTTAAACTTTTCATTTCTTCAAGAGCATCAAAAGAACTCCCTAAAATAGGAAGTAAAATAAAATTATTTTCATATCTTTGCGTAAATCAATCCGGAATTGAAATTTATGGATTTTTAAACGAAAAAGAAAGAGAAATGTTTGAAATGCTTGATTCTATTAATGGAGTGGGACCAAAAGCGGCATTAAAAATAATGGGAGAAATGAAAACTGAAAATTTATTAAGCGCCATTAGCGGCAAAAGAAGCGATTTATTAACAAAAGCCGCGGGCATTGGCAGCAAAAAAGCCTCCCGAATAATTCTTGAGTTAAGCGATAAAATAAAAAAACAAAAAATAGAAGATGAAACAAATTTAATGGAAGCCAATTTTGATTTAGAAGAAATTCTTATTTCTTTAGGATACAAAAAAAATGAAACGCGAGAAGTTATTAAAAAAATACCTTCTAAAACAAAAACTCTTCAAGAAAAATTAAAAATCGCTTTTAAATTTCTTAATCCAAAAAATAAATTTTAAAAAAACTTTCAAGAATTAATTAAATGGAAAAAATTTTAAGATTTTTAAAAAAATACATTATTCCAAGCTTTCTTTTTAATTTACTTCATCCGATTTATCATTTTTCTCTTTCTTTTTTAGGGGCGCTTATTTACGGGTTTCCTTCTAAAAAAATAAAAGTTATCGGAGTTACCGGCACCAAAGGTAAAACCACAACCTGCTATTTAATTGCCCAAATTTTAGAGCTAAGCGGTTTTAAAACAGGAATGGCAACTACGGCTCTTTTTAAAATAGGCGAAAAAGAATGGGTTAACAAAACTAAACAGACAATGATAGGAAGATTTGGTCTTCAAAAATTATTAAAACAAATGGTGAAAAGTCATTGTATTTACGCGGTTATTGAAACTTCCTCAGAGGGTATATTGCAATATCGCCATTCTTTTATTGATTATGACGTAGCGGTTTTTACCAATCTATCACCGGAACATATTGAACGACACGGAAGTTTTGAAAATTATAGAAAAGCTAAAATAAAATTATTTGAAAAAGTGGCTCAAAAAAAAGACGGAATTGGTATTTATAATTTAGACGATAAAAACGCCGGATATTTTTTAAAGCCAAAAATAACTCAACAATATGTTTATAGCCAGCAAATATCCGATGCTCGCGGTCAAATAAAAAACCTCCATTTATTTTCAAATATTAAACAAAATTTTAATAATAAAAAAACACAATTTTTGTTTAATAATGAAAAAATGGAAATTCCCTTAATTGGAGAATTCAATGTTTATAATACAATAGCGGCAATTTCTACCGCTCTTTCTCAAGATATCTCGCTTGAAAAAATAAAAAATATTTTATCTAAATTAAAATCCCCGGCCGGCCGAATGGAATTAATTGAAAAAGGACAAAATTTTACAATCATTATTGATTATGCTCACGAACCTCTTAGTTTAGAGTCCGCTTATAAAACAGCTCTTTCTCTAAAAAATCAAAAAAATGATAATAAAAATCAAAAACTGATTTGTTTATTAGGAGCGCAAGGCGGAGGACGCGACAAAAATAAAAGAATGACAATGGGAAAATTGGCGGCGCAATATTGCGATAAAATAATTCTTACCAACGAAGACCCTTATGATGAAACTCCAGAAAAAATAATAAATGATATTGCTATCGGTGTTTTAGAATCGCAAGAACAAAATTTTAACGCCAAAAATCTTTTTAAAATAATTGACAGGCGCGAAGCTATTAAAACCGCGCTTTCTTTGGCAAAAAAAGACGATATTGTTATTTTAACCGGCAAAGGAGGAGAAGTTTGGATGTGTGTTGAAAACGGCAAAAAAACGCCTTGGGATGAAAAAGAAGTAGTTGAACAAGAACTTATATTTTTAAAATAATTTTAAAACTCTTTTAAAATTGACTTATAAAAATTAATTTTTATAATTATAAAAGCGTAATTTTAAAAATTTATATAAAAACTTTTTTAAAAAAGGAGATTAAAATGAAAGAAGAAACCAAAAAAACTGAGAAAGAAAAGGAGTTTGATTTTTTTAAAGAAACAGAGTTATGTCCGCAATGCGGAGTGGGCATAACACCAGAAACAAAAGTCTGTCCAAACTGCGGACTTAATTTGCAAGCCTACAACTATATGTAGGCGATGAAAAAATCTTTTAGGGCTAAAAATTAATTTTTAGCCCTTTTTTTATTTTATATAAAAACTCTTGCTTCTAAATAATCTCAATGTTATTCTTAAAATAAATTTAAGCGCCCATAGCTCAGTGGTTAGAGCGTGCGTCTTATAAGCGCAGGGTCCTTGGTTCGAATCCAAGTGGGCGCACAATAAAATTTTCTTAGTTATTAACAGTATTGCTCTTTAAAAACATAGTTTTTAAAAATAATAATTAAATAAAAATTAAATCGTTTTTTTTAAAAAAATAATTAAAAATTCTTAAATTTTCCAAATTGGAAAATTTGTTAACTCTTAAAAATTTTGATAATATAAATTAAAAGCAAATAAAAAAATAAAGGTCGTTTAAAAAATATTTATAAATATTATGGGAAAAATTCTTTGTCATGATTGTCAAACTCCAATCATATTAGAGGGAGATGAAATTAAAAACGGAGTTCTTTTAGAATATAAAGAAGGAGACGAATCAATAAAGGTCTTTAAATGTAATGATTGTTATAAAAAAAATCCAAATCTAACAAATTTTAGAAATTGCGAGGTTTATTCCAGAATTGTTGGTTATCTTAGACCGGTTTCTCAATGGAATGAAGGAAAACAGCAAGAATATAAAGAAAAAAAGATTTTTGCGCAACCAAATAACATTAATTAAAATAATTAAAATAAAAAATGGCTTTATAAGCCATTTTTTAATATTTCAAAAAACATCGGTTTTATCGCATTATCCGGTAAGCGCATAAAACCTACATTCTTGACAAAATTAACTAAAAGGTGTGAAACATTCAAAATGTTTAACAAGCTGGTAAGCACTTAAAACCTACACTTTCATAAAATTTAATATTTAAAATGTTTGCCGGCAAACATTTTAAATAAATATTTTTAAGTATTTTGAGTTAATTTTAAAGATTTTTTTGTAAACAATGTTTGCCGGCAAACATTGTTTACAAAACTTACTAAATATTTATGACTTACAAAGCTCAAATTGGACAATTAGGCGAAGATATTGCCTGTGAATATCTTGTTAAAAACAAATACAAGATAATTAAACGTAATTATAGAAAAAAATGGGGCGAAATAGATATTATTGCTCAAAAACCGGATAAAACCATAGTTTTTGTTGAGGTTAAGGCTCTTCGACAAATTCAGTCAAAGCCATCCTATGGACAGCTCCAACCCGAGGACCACCTTACCAAAACAAAACTTAAAAAACTCCAAAAAACCGCTTGTTTATACGCAGGTCATAATAATAACTTAATTAAAGATAATAAGGGTTGGCAAATAGACCTTATCGCAATAGACTTAGACAATTCAACAGATAAAATTTGTGATATAAGACATTATGAAAATATTAGCTGAAAATTTCTAATTTCCAGTATCTAATCTCCAAAATAAAAAATCCCATGCATTATATTTATGCGCGGGATTTTACTTGGATTATTCTAAATTTCACCTCCTTTCTTATTTTTTAAAAAATCCTTTTTTTAAAAAATATATTGCCGCCGCTACTGTGACGGCAAAAATCATTTCCCCCAATAAAAAATTTTTTAGGGGAAGTTGTCCTTTTAAAAAATCTAACACGGCGAAAATCGCCGATATTGCCACGCTAACCAATAAAATAATCACAAGGCTAGTCGCAGAAATAAAAATTCTATTTCTATGGTTTTCCATTTTTTGCCTCCTTTTTAAGATTTTAAAGAACACCTTTTATATATTAATATAATAAACTATTATACTTAATTTGTCAAATCAAAATACTTCTCTGGTTTTCTTTTTCTCCGTGTTTAAATTTAATCCGAATTGCGTTTTTAGGAAGAGTTTTTTTTATTTTTTCCGGCCATTCAATTAAAACAATGTTTTCAAAATTCTTGAATATTTCTTTTATTTCCAAACTAAATAATTCTTTTGTTTTTTTAATTCTATAACAATCCATATGATATACATTTTTAAACTTTGAATTTTGAATCTTAAATCTTTTAAAAATTATAAATGTGGGACTGGTTATTTTTTTCTTAATCCCAAAACCCCTTAAAAACCCTCTTACAAAAGTGGTCTTGCCGGCGCCCAAATCGCCATCTAAAGCAAAGACTAAAGCGTTTTTATTTTTAATTCGCGTTTTTAAAATCTCTTTTACCAAAATACCGGCTATTTTTTCAGTTTCTTTTGAAGAATTTGTTTTATAAAGATTTTTCAATTTCATTTTAATAAATTTATTCTAATAATAAATTTGTTTTTTTAAAAATAATAACAAAAACCAAAGATAAAAACAAAGCTAAAAAAAATCCAATTAAAAAAACACCGGGATTTATTTCTTTTTTACTTAAATAATTATTTGAAACATCAGATAAAGAAGCTGATAAAGACAAAGACTCTTTTTTCTCTGAAAATGAATTAATTTTATCAGACACTTCTATTATTAACTCTTCAGAAAAAATAAATTTGCCGTCGTTCTGACGAATTAAGCTTTTTCCTTCAATAGCTGAACCGTTAAACTCCGCTTTATCAATCAAGTTTCCTTCTTTATCATAAAGAAAAAGTTTTTCGCCGTTATTATTTAAAGCGATTTTAGTGGTTTTATAATCTAAAAGAAGATACTCTTTTGATTTAAGAAAAAAATCTCCGCTAAAAATAAAAGACTTACCCGAAGCGTCTTGTATTTTCCATTGATAAAGATTAATTAATTCTTGACTGTTATTAAATAATTTAATCCACTCTCCCTCAGTGTCTTTACCAACAGGATTAGGAAGAAATTCCGAAATAATCATAACAACCTTAAAGCGTAATTAATAAAAATTAATCATCAATTATTTATTAAAAATTTTAAGATGATTACGAGCTTCGCTTGTAGTAACTCTGCCTGAAGAAGTTCGCCTAAGAAGACCAAGCTTTATTAAATAAGGCTCATAAACTTCTTCAATAACGCCTTTTTCTTCGCTTAAAGCGGCTGTTAAAGTGTTAATACCTACGGGTTGGTTATTAAATTTTTTAATTATTGTTTCCAACAACTTACGCTCGCAAGGTTCTAATCCCAAACAATCAATTTCCATAAATTCTAATGTTTGTTCAACCGCTTTTGTGTCAATAATTTTTAAATTATTTACTTCGCTAAAATCTCTAACGCGTTTAAGTAAACGATTTGCTATTCGCGGAGTAAATCTACAAACGCGCGACAAAAGAGAAACCGCTTCCGGTTTAATTTTAATACCCATTAAGTCTGCGGAACGTTGAATAATTATTTCAATTTCATTAAAAAGATAATAATCAAATTGAAATGTTGCTCCAAAACGAGAACGCAAAGGGCTTGATAATAAATTTGGACGAGTGGTGGCGGCAACTAAAGTAAAAGAAGGGAGATTTAAAGAAACCATTCTGCTTCCCAATCCTTTACCAATAACTAAATGAAGTTCATGAGAATCTAATGCCGGATAAAGAACCTCTTCTATTGACCTATTAAGACGATGAATTTCATCAATAAATAAAATATCTTTATCTTCTAAACTAGAAAGGATAGCCGCCAACTCTCCAACTTTTTGAATGGCTGGACCCGTAGTAATTCTTAAGTTAGCTTTCATTTCTTTAGCAACTAAGGTTGCTAAAGTTGTTTTACCAAGTCCGGTCGGACCATAAAAAAGCAAATGGTCTATTGCCTCTTTTCTTTTTTTCGCCGCTTTTAAAATTAAATTAAGATTTTTTTTTATTTTTTCCTGACCAATATATTCATCCCAAGAATCGGGACGTAAAAAAGAATCAATAAATTTATCTTCTGTTTTTTTATTTTTATATTTAGACATACTTGACTTTAAAAATAAATTAGA
>JAFGBB010000020.1 GCA_016933365.1 Candidatus Wolfebacteria bacterium
AATGTAAACCTTATGAAAATATTTAATTCCTTATCTTATCCTTGGTTAAAAATAAAAAATTTATATCCAGTTACTTGTTGTATTTGCTTAGGTAAAAATAAACAAGAAAAAATAAGCCAATTTAAATTAAATAAAAAAAACTTTTCTATAATGCGTTGCTCTAAAGATAAATTAATGTATCTTTCACCTCAACCAGGAAAAGATTATTGTAATAGTTTATATAATCACCCGACTTATTTCAAAGGTACTAATGATATGTATGGATTATTAATAAATGAAAATAAAGCTAAAAAAATCGCAAAAATTCGTATAAATGAACTTCAACAATATGCGCCTAAGGCAAATTCAATTTTCGAAATTGGATGTGCTCATGGGCACTTACTTAAAGAAGCAAAAAAACAAAACTTTTCTATAATTAAAGGTATAGAATTTTCAAAAAAAGGAGTTCAAATATGTCAAAATAAAAATTTAAATGTAAAACAAGAAGATATCAATAATTTATCTATTAAAAATATAAATGAAAAATTTGATATTGTTGCCGCCTATAGCGTCTTAGAACACTTAAATAATCCTTGTAATTTTTTATTTAAAATAAAAAAATTTATTAAACCAAAAGGTCTTTTGGTAATCCGAATACCAGAAACTGACCCAATTAAAGGACCAAATTTATCTTTACTTGACCATTTTTGGCATTTTACAAAAATTTCAATACAAAAAATAATGAATAAAAATGAGTTTAAAATAAAAGATATTTTTGAAAGCGGAACCTTTTATAGTACTCAAAGCCAAAATAAAATAAAAAATATAACAATTATTGCAGAACAAAAAAACTTTAAAAACACTATCTTGAATTAATATAGTTTTCTATTTCTTCATCATTCGGCCAATAATTAAGAATTTCTTCACCTATTTCCTTGGCAGTTACAACATCTCCTTTAGCTTTATAAAAATCAAACATTCCATAAAGAACCGGAGGCAATTTAGGACCAATTACATAAGCTTTTTTAAAATAATTTTCCGCTTTTTCAAAATCAGCTTCATTATAACCGTATTTTTCCCATAATATCCAATATATTTGAGCCATTGCCAAAAGATGACGAACATCGTCTTGAAAAATGCGCGGCTCTATATAATCAACAAGCATTCTGCTTCCGGATTCCGATTGATTGTCATCGGAAACAAAACTTAAAATATCACTTACTAAAAATTTTGTCACCTCCTCATCTCCTATGGGTGAATAAAAATTTAATGAACGATTAAAAAACGTTTTAAATTGTTCAATTGTTTTTATTAAAGAAAGAGAACCAAGAGCGGAAATAAATCGCCGCGACTTGATTAATGGTAAATAAGAACCAAAAATAATTGCCCAGATAACTAAAACTATAAGCGTTAATAATAAAATTTGTTTAGTTAATAATTTAAACATAAAATATAATTTCTAATTTTTAATTTGAAATTTATACGTTACAAACGCCAGAAATAAAAATATATTCATATAAATCGGCAAAACATCAAAAAGAACTATTCCTTGAACTAAATAAGCGATTGGAATTGAAAAAATCAACGCGCCTTGAATAAAAAAAAGACTGCGTCCTTTTTTAAAAAATTGCCAATAAAAAACAAAAAATATCGCCAAAAAACTTAATAAACCTAAAATTCCGGTTTCAGCTAAATAATCAAAATAAATACTATGAGCCCTATCAAACCAAGCGCCGAAATCCTCAGAAGGAACAAAATATTTTGTATTAAATTTTTGGTCAAATATTTTAAGATAATTTTCCGGACCCCAGCCAAGAAGCGGTTTTTCTTTCCATCCCTCTATTGCTGTTTCCCACATTATAAAACGATGTTGAAAGGTTTGAGCTGAAATAGAAATATCAAAAATCCTGGAACCAGGCAAGGATTTTATAAATGCGGAATCTTTAAAGCCAATCATTAATCCAACCGTTAAAATAATAAAAATAATTATTGGTATTAACCATTTTCTCAATTTTTTTCCTCCGGTAAAAATAAGATAAACAAAGAAAAAAAATGTTGCCGTTATTAACCCAAGAAAAGCGCCTCTTGTAGCTGCGGCAAAAAATACTATTGAGAATAATAATATTAAAAACCAAAGCATTGAAGCGCCAAAAGAAAATAAATGTTTTTTATATTTAGATATTAAAAGATATAAAGCGTAAAAAATCATAAAAATTGAATAAGCCGCCACATAAGCGGGGTTTCCAATTGAACCTTGAAAACGAAATCCTGAGTCACTAAACTTAATGCCGACAAAATTTTGAAACCCAAAACCGGCAAAAAGTCCATAAAACGCCATTCCTAATCCTCCAATAAGCGCAAAAATAAAAAGTTTTTGCCAATCTTCTTCTCTTAAAAGAGTTATTAATAAAAGAAAAAAAATATAAAAATGAAGCATTTGAAAACCTCCTTCCCCTCTTTCAAAATTAGACCAAAAAGACATTTTAGGGTCAACGCTAAAAAAACAAGCTAAAAGAAAAATTAAAATAAATATTGAAACCGCAATAACAATCGGCTTACGAAAAACAGTTAATAATTGATTACTTATAATTGATAATTTGTCTTGAAGCAATAATCCTAATAAGAAAAAAAGAAAGGCCAAATCAACGCTTAATCTAAACCAAACGTACTTACCAACAATAAAAGGAAAAAGGGTGGAAACAGTAACCACCGATATACACAACACTGAAATAAAAAGAAAAAATTTTGATAATTTAAAATAATTTACAGACATAAAATTAAACTAATTAAAACTAATGATTACAGTATAATAAAATTTCTATAAAAAATAAAGATAAAAAAACTAAAACAGCCCTTTCGGGCTGTTTTAGTTTAATATCCTTTAATAAGGACTTAAAACTTTAAGTTAATTTACAACGCACTAACTGTAGATAAACTAGGAATACCATCTATTGGCAAGTTGTAAATAGTATCACTTAAAGTGCCATTGCTATTTCCGTCATATCCCAAATCAGCTTCATCAACATCATACCCTAAGTGGGTAATTGCACCAACACTAAACTGAGCACTCTGACCAGAAACCATTACTTCTGTATTCTTAATAACAAGATAGCGATAACCACCACCATCAATATTGCGGTTAGTCGCACTTGAAGTAGCAATAGTAAATGGTACATAACCCGCGGCTGAAGTTGTCGCAGCATTACCGTTAATTTGAGTTAAAGCACCAGTACTACCATTCTGTTCAGAAACATACAAACTAAAAGTGCTTGTTACTGTTCCTGCTTGTGCAAACTTGAAGATTGTAGAACTAGTGAGACGAATCGGCGCCGTACCATTATTAGTCACTTTGAACACCGCAAGTTGTTGACCGGCTCCAGCACCATTACCACTAGAACCAACCTGAGTCGGAGATGACGGCGAAATCGCTTCAATTACTACATTCTGCGGCACAACATAACTTATACCGCTTACTGCCGGTGTACCAGTCTTAGTACCAGTAGTTAACCCTGTAATTGAGCCTTTAACCGCGACATCGGTCGTAGTTGAAGCAATTAAGAACTTGAAGTAATCTCCAAGTCGCGCTGTTCCGCCTGCTGACACATCTGCTTTAACATAAATAGTTACGCCGCCTGTTGGTACAGGAGCTGAAAGCAAATTATCAGACGCAGTAAACGTTACATAACAGTTTGTTGAAGTTGCAGTCGGGTTAGAATGGACACAAGCATTAAACTGAGGAGCAGTGGCAAACGGAGTTGTCGCGCTACCTTCATAAAGTTTGATGTTCGTCAATGTGGTTGTTGCTAATGTATCTGTTGCAGAACTTGTTGCCCGAATTGTCAACGAAGTAATCTTCTGAGTTTCATACTGTGAAGTTAATTTAAAGGCAAAAACCGTAACGCCAGAAGTACCAGCACTAACCACTTGATTAGCTGAAGGCGAAGCGCCTGAACCGGAAACAAGTGAAAGAACCAAGTTTCCACTACCAACAATAGTCATTGCCTGACCATTACCGCTAAAAGTAATGTCAGAACCATGAGTCAAACTATTTCCAGTAGAAACGCCAGTCGCTGAAACAGGCGTTGAAGATGAAGCAACGTTAAACGTCATAGTTCCTGTTGAATTACCGCTATTAGTAACAACATTACCCTTTAAATGAAGGGTGACAGGAGTATCTTTTGCTACGGTAATCGGCGTTGAGAAATTAAAGGTTACTGTGGCCGCGTTAGTCGCGGTTGAAGCTGTGGTTGCCAAAGCGGAAGTTTCATTGTCTTTATACATTGCAAGATTAGAAACGTCCGTATACTCGGCATTAGCCGTCTTTGTACAATCAACTTTAATACTCGTAACTCTTACATCTTCGCCTCCTGATTGAGCATTAAGCTGAATCGTGGCAAATTCGTATTGACTGGTTCCAAGAACAACTGAATTGGCAACCGGAGTTGACAAAGTGGTTACTGCTAATTTAGCGGCTTGAACAGGAATTTCCAATCCATCAACTGCCGCCGTAGCCAAACCAGTATCACTATCGCTCAAAAGGTCATTTGAAGTTAATCTCTTAACTGAAGTGAGGTCAAATGATTTCACAGTATAAGTATCGGAAGCAGTCGCGCTTGAACTAATTGAACCTTCAATTGTAATCACATTATCCTGACCAGAAGTCAAAATAGGATATGTTGAAAGGTTTATAGTTGATACCGCGTCGTTGTCAATACTTGAAGCGGCAACGCTGTAAACAATAGAACCATTTACTTTTACATAAACAGTTCCTGTTAAAGCAACTCCACCCGCGGAGGTTGTCGCAATATAGAACTTCACTTGGCGAAGTTCATAATTTTCACCAGTGGGTTTGGTAAGAAACTTAGCCAAAACAACATTAGACGAACCAGGAGTTACAGCGGAACTCGGAGAATCCGAAGCTCTTTGTAAACTAATACTTCCTGAACCAATAGTTGTTTGGTTATAAGCATTACCAATTGGAAAAGCTGTATCTGTACCCGCTCCAGTTGGAAGAATGGATACTCCAGTTGTCGCGCCCCGAACATCAAGGTCGTAATCATTATAAGTTACGAGTTTGATAGTTTTGGTTGTTCCATCAACAATTTTAGCTTTAATAGTAAAGGTTTTTGTAAGACCTTTATCAATAAAGTAAGGAGTTGTCGGAGCAAAGGTTACATATTGACCAACTGGCTGAGCAGTGGCAACTACAGTGCCGTCTTGAGCTTCAAGAGTTACATCTTTGTAATCAGAAGCTGAAGCGTTTCCATAGTTATAGAATTTCCAAGTGTGAAGATAAATTCCTTCTTTGCTAGAAGTTTCAGCCAAGCGGAACTTGGTGATTTCTTGTAAGCTGTCCGGGTCAACGTTCAAAGTTGAAGAACCGGTTGAAGAAAGAATTTCTACTGTAACAGATGCCAAGGCATTGCTACCATCAACAACGTTCATAATCCCGCTATTTAATGGGAAAGAACCGCTAACTGTTGCGCCACTAACCGAAATGGCACTAGCAGAACCAATACCAAAACTCAAGGTTCCGGTCATTGAACCGGAATTAAGGTTAAAACGAACAGTAATGGTTTCATTTGTTCCCGCTTTAACAACGATAGGATCAGATGTCATCAAAATAGTGATTGTATTATCAGCATTAATTGATGTTACTACCTGACCATGACGAACGCCCATGGAATCAACAATGTCAATACCATTTAAATTAGTATTGGCAATAAATCCACTTTTCTGCAAAGTAATACCAGTGATAGTTGCATCGCTGGAACCTGCAGTTAAATTAACTTTTAACGCGGGGTTAAAAGCTGTGCCTGAACCAATGGTTCTGGCTTCTGGTGAATCAGAAGCAATTGATACTGCTAAAGTATTTCCTGAAGGAATAACAATTCCAGTACCAGTACCTGTTCCTGTTCCTGTTCCAGTGCCTGTGCCTGCGGCCGCAAGAGCATTATATTTGGCTTGTGAGGAAGGACCAAAATAACCACCCCATGAACCATAGGCAATACCATTGGCATCCTGCCATTTTTTAACGGCAGCTTGGGTAAGAGAACCGAAATATTCGGTTTCATTACCAACAGAACCAGCGCCGCTCTGAGCTACAGTAAAGCCGGCAGCGTTTAAATACTGTTGTAAACACTTTACCTGAGAATTTGAATCACCAGGGTAAAGATTTTGGGTAAAAGTGCAAGAAACTCCTACGCCAGTATAAGTTGTTTCACCAGGAGAGGTGGTCAACTGAGCTTGTAAAGCTTGAATTTGCGCTAAAAGAGCGGAAATTTGAGCCTCAAGTTCCGCAGTGGTGGCTGCTGAAGCAGGTAAAATCATTACCGCTCCTGAAAGCCAAACCGCTGTTGTAAGCGAAAGAGCAATTGCAGAAACTTTTTTTAATTTATTACTCATTTTTAATTTTATTGATTTTCTACGAATCGTTGATTAATTACAAAATATGCGATTTCTCGCGATTTTGTATATTAATAATAATTCGCAGTAATTTCGACTAAATTTTAATTTATTTTCGGAAGATTATTTCTCTGATTAATCGACCCACTGCTTTGCCCTGTGAGGTTAGGCAGCAGCTTAATTAAAGCAATAATCGCAATATTAAATTTGTAAAAAGCCAATTGATATTTATGATAAACCATTTTCCGTCTTTTTGACTCAATAAAACATATACATAACTTGGCATTAATTCTGATTTACTTCTTAAAGGGATTTATCCCGTTCTAAATCAAAGAAAAAGAATTTTAATCTACTTTTTAAATATTTCTTCCCTCGACCGGACTTTAAATATTTTTCTCGAGCTCTAGCATCGCCATCATTAACACAACATTCATAATATATTAATTTAAACGGCGTCCTTTTCTTAGTAGAACAATATAAACCTTTATTATGACCAAAAATTCTTTTTCTTAAATATTTTGTTGAGCCTGTATACCATTTTCCGTCTTTTTGACTCAATAAAACATATACATAACTTGGCATTAATTCTGATTTAGAACGGGATAAAAAAACTCGCTTTTTGAGCGAGGCTTGCGTATCCGAAAACATAAACAAATTTATGTATACGAATACATTAAAATTAGGTATTTAATATTTAAAAGGGTTTTTATTTAAAAACTTCAGGCAAATAAAAGCCCTATCTAAAACTAACACCTAAAAATAATACGGTTCAGCCTCACTCTATTCCGCAACAGGCATAAGCGCTATTCCGGAACCTGAACCCCGTTGAAAATCAGACAATTTTTTATCTAATTTTCAACGGGGTGAACCATAAATACTTTTGTTTAACTGTTTACCTTTATAATTATAAGAGTAAACAAAATTTTATCAAATATCAAACTGTGGATAACCTTTTATTCTTCTTTCTCATTAAATAGAACGAAATAAAACCCTTTTAGTTACTTAAGGAGTCCATTTTGAAGCTCCGAAAATAATTAAAGATAAAATCAAAAAAACCGTGGCGTTTCTAAGAATTATTTGTCTATTAATGGTTCCTTTTGAAAATTGAACAATAAAATCCTGTAAAATAAGCGCAATCAATAAAGTAAAAGAAGCGGCATTAAGAAAATTAATAGGTAAAAGACTAATTACCCACAATAATTGAATGACTAAAAACGATATTCCCCAAATAATCAATTTTTTTTTGGAAGAAAAAGATAAATCAGGCAAAGAAAAAGATAAAAATTCCTTTAAAAGGAAAAAGAACGCCATAAATGAAACAAAGTATTTAATAAAGAAAAAAACAGATTCATTTTCCAACCAAAAGAAAAAAACAAAAACTATAAAGACTAAAAGACCATTTAGAAAATAATAAAACGGCTCTCTTTTAATAAAAACCAAATTTTTAATCCCTAAAAGGATAAAAAATATAAAACCGAAAAAACAAACAATGAAAAACAAAAAATTAAAAGCGGTTATTGAAGAAAAAATAAAAATAATTGAACAGGCCATTAAAACCGAAAAAGAAGCTAAAAAACGAATAGAATTTATTAATGGGCGAAAATAGAGACAAAGCGCCAATAAAATAAAAAGAAGAAACAAAAACCAATTTCTATTGGCTAACAATAAAAAAACAACAAATACTGTCGCCTTAGCGAATAATATGGTTTTGTCGTTTTTTATTAAATTTCTTAAAAAATTTATTAAATTCAGCTTTAAAAATTTCATTAAAATCAATTAATGTCCAACAGAAAGACTAAGCCCTTTAGATTCTTTAAACCCAATTTTTATTTTTTTAATATCTTTAAGCTTGCCGCCAATAAATTTATCAGCCAATTCATCAAGAACCACTTTTTGAATCATTCTTTTAATAGGTCTGGCGCCATATTCAGGGTCAAAACCCTTTTCCGCTAAATGTTTTTTAAGAGAAGCGTCAAAAGTCGCTTTAATGCCTTTTTTCTCCAATCTTTTTTTAAGAATATCAAGCTGAAGGTCAACTATTTTTTCTATTTCTTTCGGTCTTAAGGGGTTAAAAATAATAATTTCATCAAGTCTGTTAATAAATTCCGGTTTAAAGGAAGATTTTAATTCAGTCATTACTTTTTCTTTAAAGGTTCGCGTTTTTTCCGTAAAATCATCGTCATTTTTTTGTATAGAATGATTTCTAAAGCCCAAAAGCGATATTTCTTTAAAATACTCACTGCCAACATTAGAAGTAAGAATAATAATAGAATTTCTAAAATTAACCATTTTCCCCTTACTGTCGGTCAATCGCCCATTATCTAAAACTTGAAGTAAAATATTAAAAACTTCAGGATGAGCTTTTTCTATTTCGTCAAAAAGAATTAAAGAATAAGGTCTATGCCTAACAGTCTCGGTTAATTGTCCTCCTTCTTCGTGCCCAATATATCCCGGAGGAGAACCGATTAATCTGGAAGTGGAATGTTTTTCCATATATTCACTCATATCAATTCTAACAAGAGCTTTTTCATCATTAAACATAAATTCACTTAACGCTCTGGCTAATTCGGTTTTTCCCACGCCAGTAGGACCAAGAAATATAAAAGAGCCAAGCGGTTTATCCTCGTCCGCCAAACCGGTGCGAGCGCGACGCAAAGCATTAGCCACTGATTTAATGGCTTCTTCTTGTCCAGCCACTCTTTTAGATAAAACTTCTTCAATTCGGGAAAGTTTTTGAATTTCCGATTCCAACATCCGAGAGATAGGAATTCCTGTCCAACGAGAAACAACCTCGGCAATATCTTCTTCATCAACTATTTCTTTAATAAACCTTTGTTCTTCTGATTTTTTAAGATGTTTATTTTTTTCGTTCTGTTTCTTTTCATAAACCTCAAGGTCTTTTTCCGCTTGAGGCAATTCGCCATAAACTAATTTTGCCACACGCTCCAAGTCTCCTTCTCTTTCGGCAAATTCCGCCTCATGACGCAAATCTTCCACTTTTTTCCGAAGATTATGCAAATCTTCAAAAGATATTTTTTCCGCGTGCCATTTTGCGGAAAGTTCATCGTTTTTAAGTTTTAATTTTTTAAGTTCTTTTTCAACCTCGCTTAATCGTTTATTTTTTTTAGTTTCATTAAGAAGAGATTGCCGTTCAATTTCAAAACGAGTAATTTCGCGACGCGTTTTATCAATATCTTTAGGTAAACTTTCGCTTTCCAAACGTCTGGCGGCGGCGGCCTCATCAATTAAATCAACGGCTTTATCAGGTAAAAATCTATCTGTAATATATCGCGCCGAAAGAGATACCGCTTTAATAATAGCTTCATCAGTAATTCTAATACCATGATGAATTTCGTATTTTTCTTTTAAACCGCGCAAAATAGCAACACTGTCTTCTATTGAAGGTTCTTCAACCAAAATCGGTTGAAATCTTCTTTCTAAAGCCGCGTCTTTCTCAATATAACGCTGATATTCACGAATAGTAGTCGCGCCAATCGCTCTTAATTCCCCTCTTGCCAAAGCCGGTTTTAATAAATTAGAAGCGTCTAAAGCTCCTTCAGCGGAACCAGCTCCGACAATCGTATGAATTTCATCAATAAAAAGAATATATCTGTCTCCGGCATTTTTAATCTCTTTCATAAAAGCTTTTAAGCGGTCTTCAAATTCTCCGCGAAATTTAGTTCCGGCAATTAAAGAACCTAAATCAAGCATAATAATTTCTTTATCCTTAAGCGGTTCCGGAACATCAGAAGAAATAATTCTTTGAGCCAAACCTTCAGCAATAGCGGTTTTACCCACGCCAGGCTCGCCAATCAAAACGGGATTATTTTTAGTTCTCCGACTTAAAATTTGAATTACCCTTCTTAATTCTTCATCGCGGCCAATAACAGGGTCTAATTTCCCTTCTCTTGCTTGAGCGGTTAAATTAATTGCGTATTTTTCTAAAACTTGAAATTTTGATTCTGGCATTTCATCCGTAATTCTTACTGAACCGCGCAAACCAGCCAAAATTCTTAAAATTGTTTCCCTGCGCAAACCAAAATCTTTAAGTAAATTTCCGGCATTGGAAGAAGTTTCTAAAATAGCCAAAAGAAGATGTTCGCAAGAAACAAATTCGTCCTTTTGATTTGAGGCGATTTTATTAGCTTTATCCAAAACCTGCATTAATTCCTGAGAAAGATAAAGTTGAGCTAATTCTCCGCTGGAAAAAATTTTCGGTTCCTTTTTTAAAAGCTCTTCAATTTTTTGTGATAAAGTTTCAAGATTCACTCCCGCCTTAAGAAGAATAGGTTTGACTAAAGAACTTTCATCCATTATTAAAGAAGCTAAAAGATGGATGGTTTTAAATTCTCCATGATTATAGCGCGCGGCCATTTCTTGGGCGTTTTGCAAAGCTTCTTGAGCTTTAATTGTAAATTTTTGGAAATTCACTCTATATTAGAATCTGTTTTATATAGTAAAACTAATTTCAACAGATTTTTATTTATACCAACTTAACTCTTACTAAATAAAAATATTTATTTTTGAAAACTTCTAACAAAGTTTATTCTTTTTATTATTAAAAACCTAATTTATAACATTTAATATAATTATGCGTAAGGTTATAAATCATTAGGTCTTTCTTCTAATGTCGCGGTTAAATTAATTACATTGCCCTTTCTTAAAACTTTCAAATTTACCGTATTACCAACATTGTATTTTTGAATTATTTTGCTCAAATTATTTTCTTTGGTTATTTCTTCATTATTAATTTCAAGAATAATGTCTTCTACCAATAAACCGGCTTTTTCCGCGGGCGAATCGGGTAAAATAGCCGGACCGGTTTCATTTCCTCTGATTAAAACTCCTTGCTCAACCGATAAGCCTTCTTTATTGGCAAAATCAGGCGTTATTACCATAAAACGAACCCCTAAATAAGGCGTTATAATTCTACCGGTATTTTTTACGGATTCTATGGCTTGTCTAACTTGGTTAATAGGAATGGCAAAACCGATATTTTGAGCGTCATAAACCATTGCCACATTTATGGCAATAACTTCTCCTTTAAGATTCAAAAGAGGTCCGCCGGAATTGCCTTCATTAATCGCGGTATCAGTCTGAATTAAACCTTCAAAATTTTCTGTTGTTCCGATTAAAGAAGTGGCAACAATATCCCGAGACAAACCCGAAATTACGCCCGCTGAAACCGTGTTTCTAAATTCTCCAAGCGCGTTGCCAATAGCAATAGCTGTTTGTCCTAATTTAACGCTGTCAGAATCGCCTAATTTTACTACGGGCAAATTTTTAGCGGAAATTTTAAGCACGGCAAAATCGCGATAAGGGTCTCTGGCTAAAACCTGAGCTTCATATTTATCTCCATTATTGGTCAAAACAGTATAAGACGCGCTTTCGTCATAAACAACATGTTTATTGGTAACTATTAAGCCGTCCGAAGAAATTATAAATCCTGAACCGCCGCCAACTTCTTTAAGTTCAGAACCGTTTTGACGCGATCCGTAAAATTCCATTCCTTCGCCAAAAAACTGTTGAATTTCCGGAGGTAAATTAAAAAAAGGGTTATAAGAATATTGTTCAATAATTGGAATATATTTTGAAACCACAATAGAAACAACCGCGGGCGAAGCCTTTTCTATGGCTTTAATTATTGCTTCTTCATAATCAACGGCAGGAGCATAAACAGACGCGGGAGAATCAGGAGAAATCGCTTGAAGATTTTCTTGGCTTATGGTTTCTGAAGATTCAATTTCTTCTTGAAATAAAAATTGTTTTAAATAATTTTCATATAAATTTTCAAATAAAAAAGAACCAAAAAAACCACTTAATAAAGCAATGCCAATAATTAAAATTAAAATTCTTTTATTCATAATTTATAATTATAATATTATTTGCCAAAAACGCTATACCAAACTATTATATCAATATAATAAAATTTTAAATTAAACATCAAATATTTAATATAAAATATAACAATGTTCTGACGATCGTCTATAAAATGTTATATTTTTATAAAAAAAATGTCAAGAATTAATCTTTATCGTTTTTTTGAAACCATTCCCGGAATTTTAACATGGACAACATTAATTTTAATGTTTGTTTTTTCTTGGTTAGCGCCAATAGGAGCGGCTATTTTTATTATTCTTTTTGACCTTTATTGGCTTTTAAAAACAATCTATTTGTCTATTTGTCTTCGCAATTCTTTTTTAAAAATGAGGAAAAAAATGAAAATAAATTGGCTACAAGTATTAATGGGAAATCAATCTTCTGATATTAAAAACCTCCCAACCCAACAATTTACAAATTATAATAATAAAAACTTGCCTACAATAAAAAGTTGGCAAGACATTTATCACCTTATCGTTCTTCCGATGTATAAAGAGCCCTATAGCGTTATTAAAGAATCATTTGAGTCATTATCAAAAATTAATTATCCAAAAGACAAACTAATAGTTGTTTTAGTTTGCGAAGAAAGAGCTGGAGAAACAACAATAGAAATTGCAAAAAAAATAAAACAAGATTTTAACGATAAATTTTTTAAACTTATAACAACCACTCATCCGGCAAATATAGAAGGAGAACTTCCGGGAAAAGGGTCTAATCAAATTTGGGCGGTTAAAGAAGTTAAAAAATCAATAATTGACCCAATGGCAATTCCTTATGAAAATATTTTAATTTCAGTTTTTGACGCCGACACTCAAATTTCAGCGGATTATTTTTCTATTTTAACGCATACTTTCTTAACTTGTCCTTTTCCCCAACATTCAAGTTTTCAACCAATACCTCTTTTTATAAACAATATTTTTCAAACGCCGGCGTTTGCCAGGGTTATTTCTTTTTCTTCAACTTTTTGGCATATGGTACAACAATCTCGCCAAGAACGTTTAACCACTTTTTCTTCTCATTCAATGCCTTTTAAAGCGCTCGTAGAAGTTGGTTTTTGGAATAAAGACGTTGTTTCTGAAGATTCCCGAATTTTCTGGCAATGTTATTTGCATTATAACGGTAATTGGAGAGTTGTTCCTCTTTTTAATTCCGTTTCAATGGACGCTAATGTCTCTACGAATTTTTGGAAAACAATGATTAATCAATACAAACAACAACGTCGCTGGTCATGGGGTTGTGAAAATATTCCTTATTTTTTAAGCGGCTTTATAAAAAATAAAAAAATCGCTTTTAAGAAAAAATTATATTGGGCATTTAATACAATTGAGAGTTTTCATTCATGGTCAACTAACGCCTTATTGATTTTCGCGCTTGGTTGGTTGCCTTTATTTTTAGGAAAAGGAAATTTCAGTTCCAGTATGATTTCTTATAATCTTCCTCAAATTACAAAATTTATTATGACCTTGGCAATGATAGGTATTATCACTTCAGCTATTTTAAATATAATCTTACTTCCTCCAAAACCCGCTTGGTTTAAAAAACGGCATTATATCCTTTATTTTTTTCAATGGATTTTAATGCCGATTACGCTTATTATTTTTGGCGCTTTTCCGGCCATAGACGCCCAAACGCGTTTAATGCTTGGCGGAAAATTTCGTTTAGGATTTTGGTTCACTCCCAAACACAGATAAAAAAAGTTCATAAAGTTACCAAAGTTATAAAGTTTATAAAGTTAATCCGTTTCCGTGATAAAATAAGAAATAAAAATAGGCGAGTATTAAGAATATTTCCTAATACTCGCCCAAAATACTATGCGAAGAGATGTCTCCTTATTAGCCCTTTAGGAAGAGACTGACAATTTTTTAGCCACGCCCGCGGAGCAGGGTAGTTCAAATCCTCATATTTGAGGATTCGCCTTTTCTTCTTTTAAACAACCAATAATCTCTTGCAGATTCAATTTTAACGGTTCGGAATCATTATATAGCCACATTTTATCCCTGATAATTTTGCCCTGAAATTTATCTCCCAATTTAGACCTTAATTCGTCTTCATTAAAATCTTTTTCTTTAAGAGTAACGGCAAAACTTTTCCCGGGAGTAAAATTGATAATTCCGTCAAATTTCACATAAGCGGCCGAAGCGCCAACTTTTAATTCATTATTTTCATTTACTAAAATCTTTCCATATTGAGTATTAATAACTTTATTCTCTTTTTCCATTCTATCCATAACCTCTATAGCTTCATTAACTATTTTCTGTTGTTTTTCCGCGGAATCTTTAAGTCCGTATTTTTCAAATTCTTCCGGCGATAATTCCTTGGTGGGACTTTGATAGTCCTTAAAATAAACCAAAAGTTTGTCAAAATCCAAATCTCTCTGAAGCCCTAAAATTGTTTTGGCGCTTTTTAAAAATTCTTCCGGCGGAAATTGCCTATTATCTATTTTAGTCACGAAATCCACAAGCCTATCCATTGCTTCCGTTTTATTAAGCATTCTCAAACCAATCATCGTTTCATAAACAATTTCCGCGGTTGACGTTACTTCTTTTGATTCCTTTCCGTGATGGTCAAAATAAGCCGTGTAACTCGGTTCCTCATATACAACGCCGAATTTATCACCGGTATCCAAATTAATGGCGCCTTTTAAATAATCTCCAGGTTTTACATAAGTTAAGTTATTCGTATCAATTCCCGCTTCCTTTAAAATACCCAAAGCGCTTTTTCCGTCCAAATCAGTAAACGGTTTTAAAACTTGTTTTCCTTCTTTTTTATCAAACTGCAAAACCCCGGAAACCGCGAATTCTTTCCATATTTCTTTAGTTTTTTCATTAAATTTTTTATCAGATTCTTCAATTGTGGCGGCGTTAAACTCCTCCCAAGAAGAAACCTTGTTAAAAGTAATTTTCGCCGCTTCGCGGGACAATTCAAAATTATTTTCCTGTGATAATTTGATTTTCTCTGACATATTATTATAGAATATATCTCTTTCTTTTGTAAAAAACAAGTAGCGCAGAGATTTAATATTTTATAAACATTTTGGTTTCATAAATTTTATTTAAAAAAAAAACCCGGTAGCAGTATTTTTTTTACCGCTTCCCGGGTTTAATTCACTTATTCGGTTTCAGGAGGAACTCCCGCTACTATAGCGACGTGTGCGCCGGCAAGTAGCTTATGAAATGCCCTGCTGGAAGAAGCCGAAGGGGGATCAAGATTGAGACCCGCAATGGCATTAGCCATGCGACCCCAGCCAAAGCCGTGTGTACCACCCGTGCCGCAAAGGACACAATCCAATAGGTCAACATTGCCGTTATTTTCAACGGCGTAGATGGCCCACTTGGCGGCCTCGACGCATTTGCCTGGTCCCGCCGCTTTCATTACTGCCACGGCGGTTTTCCGGGAAAATCCCATTTCGACAACCTTAGCAATTTGGTCCCGAGCAAATTGCTTTTGGGCCACCACTTCATCTGGGTGCAACAAAACCTCTGGTTTACCATTGTTATTGAAAACACGGTAAGCCTTTTCGTTATACCCGAGATAATCAGTGGCAAATACTTTTAATTCTTCCCCATTATCAAGGAAGATATATTTGGGGTCGACCTTCTCACCCGAAGAGAAAGTGCTAAACAACCCCCGGGATCCGTAACCCTGAACATTATATCCCCATGTCCTTACGGCTATCATCCCTTGTGGAATTATGACAGTGCCGTCGGGTTCCAGGGTTAGTGTCCGTCCCTTGACTTCTCGGGTCGGACTATATAACGCAATGCGTCCGCGGTCAAACCCCTGAGAACTGCCATTGTAGTAACGATAAACAAATCGCGTACCATTAGGCACCTCCCAAACCGTCCGATTAAGGTCATCCTTAATCCCAGTATCTGCGCAGCGGATAATAATACTACCGCTATATGCCGTCCCGCAAGCGACGGTTTCATACGCCTTTTGGGAATCTTCCGCGAGAATATACTCTCCGATTTTTCCGCGAACATCATCCGCCACTGCAATCCGACCGCCAGCTTCGGTCATAAAAGCCTTTTCTTGATATTCCATTTCTTCCTCCTTCTCCGGTTTTTTCCGGAAAAAAATTTCTGTCGGCTCCTGTCCATCCAACAATATGTTTTTCGGAAATTACCCTGCGGGACAGGCCGCTGGGCTAAAAAGTCGCAGTCTGTTTTACGTCCTATGCGAGACGGGTTTTCGGTTTTCGCCGCCTGATTTCCGAAAAATCAGGAAAGTATTCAATTTTTAAAGAACCATCATTTTATAATACAATTATACCAAATACGTATGCTTTTGTCAAGGAGTAAAAACCGCTTAAATAAGCGGCTTTCAATGTATTTTTTATCTTTTTGATTTACAAATCTGATAAAATTTTTAACTTTTCTATATCTCAAACCAACCCTTAAGTATATTTTGCTTCATAAATTCTTCCATTTCTCCTTCGCTAAAATATTCCATAAATATTTTATTCCACAATGCTTCTTGATGATGATAAAGATATTTAATAAGTTCCTTTTCTTTAACCAAAGACATTGCCGTGTCTATTAAATTAAAACTAACCAAAACATTAATTCCGCTTTCAGTCATAAAATAATCTCCTACCCAATTCAAATCTTCCCAAAAAGCCAAATCAGCGGAAAATCCGTCAAGAATTTCTCCTGTTTTAACAAGCATTCTTTCGGCTTTTTCCCAATGAAGAGCCTCAGGATTAATATGAGGTTGAAACAAACGCCAGTCATTTTCATCATCTTTTGCCAAATATTGTTGAATTACAAGCCATTGAGTTTTATCAGGAGAAAAAGAAGTTAAAGGACTATTAATAATATCTCCGCGAAGCAAAGAAATTATATCATTAGCAAACTTATCGTTATTTTTAACAATTTTTTTAAAAAGATCCGAATAAAATTTTATTTCATTAAAATAATGAAGAAGTAATCCGAAATTTCTTAAAATTTCTCCGGAAACTTCAAGGGATAAAGGAATAACAAAAATTACTCCAAGCTCTTTTAAGTGACTAATATTATGATATTTATGTTTTATAAAGCTTTCCGCGATTTTTGCCCATCTTTCCGGTAACGCTAAAACCGTAATTTCTCTTTCTTCAAAATCTTCCGGCTTCAAACTTTCATATTGTTTAAAGAAAACCTCATTCAACCATTTATTTCCTTCAACAAATCTTAAAGCGCTAAAAATTTCAAAAACATCTTCTTTGGCAAGCAAGTCTTCAATACTGTTATAATTTAACACCCTAAGAATTTCCATAGGCGGTTGGCTTTTTAAAAGCTCAATCGCTTTTTCTTTTTTTAAAAACAATCCCTTAGGATTATCGCTAACTTTTTTAACAACATCTAAAACCCTTTGCCAATCAGCTGAAACTAAGGCCGAAGGCATATCTAATTTTTTGAATAATTTATCATTATCAGCTTCAATCTTGCTAATCAAGGCATCGTAAACTTCTTTAGCTCCAATATTTCTGCCTAAACCTAAAATATCTAGACGTTCTCTTATTACGCTCTCATTCTCTTCAATCAATTTTGTCATTATATTATTTCTTCCGGTTAACGCGCCCATTTTTTTCTCAATCAAAAAAATATTATCTTGGTCGCTTCGGAGTATTTTAGCTATTTTTTTATAGGCTTCCATAATTTTATTTTAATTTAATTGTTTTAATTGATAAATTTTTCCATCTTGAATTTTTTTTGAAATCTTTTTCAGTTAAAATTCCCTTTTTCGCGCCAATATATTCAACAACCGAAGTCGCATTGGCCGTTCCTAAGCAAATAGCGTATTTAATGGAATTTTTATGAATTAAACCGCTTACAAAACCGCTACCAAAAGCATCTCCAGCTCCTGTTCTATCAATTACTTTACCGGAAAAAATTTTTGCCTGATAAATAGTTTTTCCGTCAGAAACAGAAACTCCTTTTGGACCTTGAGTCATTACGGCAATTCCATCTACCAAATCGTCAAGTTTTTTAAAAATATTATTTTCATCATTATAATTAATACCTGTTAAATATGAAGCTTCTTCGCGATTTAAAATAACAACTTTTGATTTTGATAAAAGCGGTTTTAATTTCCGCGCTCCCATATTTAAAAAATTTTTTGAGGGATTAAAAGCTATTAAGATTTTATTTTTATAAAAATGGTTAAAAACTTTTTGGATTACGGAAAAATTAATATTCCCGGGAGAAATATAAACCCATTTGGATTTTAACTTATCAAATGGAATTTCTTTGTTTTTAAAATCGTCTGAAGTTCCGCGAAAAACTAAAATAGTTCTTTCTCCTTCAGGAGATAAAAGAATTGTAGAATAAGCTGTTCTTTGTTTTCCGTCTTTAATTACAAAGGGATTTATTTTTTCTTTTTGAAGCTCTTTAATAATGGTTTCTGAGGCTTTATCTTTTCCCGTTCTTATTAAACAAGCCGTTTTAAATCCTTGTTTGCTAAAAGTAACAGCAGTATTAGTGGCTCCTCCTCCGGAAGCAATAAATAATTCGTCAATCTCTATTTTTGAACCTAAAGCAAAACACTGCGTTTTATCGGTTAAAATCCCTTTTTTAAATTTTTTTGAATTATCCAATCCTTTAAAAAAGGGGCTTTTTAAAAAAACGTCCTCTGTCGCGGTGCCAATAGTAATAACATCATACATTGATTTAATTTTAATTAAAATTTTTCTTTTTACAAGTTGAAAATTTTTTTAGCGTTTTTTGTTGTTTCTTTTGCCACCTTTTCTAATGATAAATTTTTTAACTCTGCTATTTTTTTTGCCACTTCAATTACATAAAGAGGTTCGTTTCTTTTACCGCGATAAGGAACCGGAGTTAAATAAGGACAATCGGTTTCTAAAACAATATCTTCAATCGGAGTATCTAAAATAACTTTATCATAATCCCTGGCAAAAGTAATAATACCGTTAAAAGCTATTTTAAATCCCATTTGTCGGTATTTGCGCGCCTGCTTGTAATTTCCTAAAAAACTATGAGCTATACCCCTTAATTTTGATTTATGAATTTTAAAATATGAATTAAGAATTTCTAAAACATCATCATGAGCATCGCGACAATGAATTATTATCGGTTTATCTAATTCTAAAGCCAATTCAATTTGTTTTTTAAAAATTTCTTTTTGCTTTTCTTTGGTTTTTTCTTGGTTTTTATCAATTCTATAATAATCCAAACCGATTTCTCCAATAGCCACCACTTTTTTATTTAAAGCTAATTCGCGATACTTTTCAATAAAAAATTCTTCAATCCAAATATGGGAAGGATGTAAACCAACGGCGGCAAAAACTCCTTCAGTATAACGACTTGCATACTCAATCGCCCGTTTGGAAGTTTTATATTCCGCGCCGACATTTATAAAACAAACGCCACTTTCAAGCGTTTTTTTTACAATCTTATCTCCATCATCTTTAAACTCTTTAAAATTTATATGAGCATGGGTATCAAAAAACATAAAATTTATTTTATTAAAATTTTTTAAAGTAATTGGTTTTAAACGGCTCAATTATATTGAGCCGTTTTTTATTACAACTATTTATTAATAAGGAGCAACTTCTTTTATAATAGGTATAAAGCCAACATTAACGGTGGCTTTATATTCTTCAGAATCGTCTTCGCCTTGGCAAGAAAGTTTATAAACAGTGGTTGAAGTAGGGCTGACCTTTATAGAGCCGAAAATATTATCAACCTTACCAATTCTTTGATCAATAGAACAAGAGTTAGCATAAGAACAATTCCAAGACAATGTTGATTCTTGAGGAGAAATTATAGAGATTGGATTAGC
>JAFGBB010000021.1 GCA_016933365.1 Candidatus Wolfebacteria bacterium
CAAAGGCGGCAAACCAGTCGATTGCCGACCAAAGACGTTATTGTTTTACAGACCTAAGGTGGTCAATATCTATCTGAACCTGGACACTCTTTTTAATTAAATTATTTGACTTAAGATGTATTAATCTATATTATATTATATATAATATAGCACTTTAAATTTTAAAAAGGGAGGAAAGGGAAAAATGAAAAAAAGATTTTTTTTCTGGGTAAAAAAATCCCAAAATAGTAATAAAGCTTTTTGCCTTTATTGCGGTAAAAACTTTATTGTTAATAAAAAAGAAGTTTTTACCAAAAAAGAAATTGCGCAAGGAGGAAAAAATAAGTATTGCCCTTTTTGTAAAAAAGGAGTCGTTTGGATTCCGGCTCCCCTATCACATCCGGAACTTGTTTCCTTTGACCCAAAAATTGAATTAAAAATTTAAGGAGGGGGTTAAATTTATGCCAGAAAAACAATTTCTAATTCTCTGTAGAAGAGGATTAGAAATAAAAAGAATCTCTGCCAACGGCAGAGGTGAAAAGAAAAAAAAGAAGAAGGAGAAGGAGAAAGAAGGTTTCCTGATAATTAATATTATCAGGAAAAGACCATGGATATAAATTTAATTTATTTACCGCCGGTTTTCGTAACGGCGGTTTTTTTTCTAAATAAAATACCCTTTTATTAAGAGTATTTTATTTTCCCGTATAAATTAAACAAAATTATTTTTTCCAAAAATATTTAACGAATTTCCAACCGTATTTCGCAACAATTAAAATAATAAAAAGATAAATTATGTATTGAATAATCAAAAACAGTAATAAAACCAAATTAACAGTAATATCTTGCGCTATTTGGTTAATATCCCTGACAAAAGATTTTATAGTCGCTTTCCAAGAATCTTTTAAATTCTGCCAATCAACGAATTTATTTTCTAAAATATAAACAGAAAAGTAAGCATATTCCAAACGGTCAAGCTGTTCCGCTTTGGAACGAGCAAGTCTTTCTAATTGCGCGTTAACACTTATTTTTTGCTGAGTTAATCTTTCAATAATTCCTATTTTACTGTCAATAATTTTTGCCAAACTTTCCGCGTCTTGAGTTTTAGTCGCGATATCGGTAATATCATCATAAGCCCGAATGGCATTTTTTAAGGTTTCTTCTATTGAAGCCATTTTCTTTTCTAATATTTCAATTTCACTGGTATAATCATCCACTAACTTTTTAATAGTGTAAGTGTTTTCATTTAATTCTTTAGGATTAAGGCTTTCAATAATTGACAACACTTTTTCAACACTACCGTGTTTTACTTTAAAAACATAACGACAACTTTTTTCATATTCATCGGCATTTTCAAAAACAACATCTTCCCGCGACTTTAAACCGGCAATTTCCGCGCATACTTTTTCTAAATTACGAGTTTCAATAGTAGCGTTATATTCGGTTACTTCAAATTCTTCGGCATCATCGCCTGTTGAACCCGTATTTATTAAAACCTTAGATAAATCCGAATCAATTACATTTCTTACTGAAAGAGCCGTAGGAATCGCAACCCCATCATAACCTTCACTGCTTTTCGCGTATTCTTCACTAATATCATCAAAATCGGGCGCGGTATTTTGCAAAAAAACGTTTTTAATACCCGACTCTGAAGATAATTTAAAAGATGAAATTATTAAGCGAAAACCAACCGCAACCACAATGATTGCTAATAAAATCAACCCTAAAAACTTGGCAATATCCTTAAATTTTAAACTTGAGATTTTTGGAAATTCCATATTTTTATTTTATTAATTTAAAAAAATTTTTTTAAAAGCGGGGGCACAAGGAATCGAACCCTGGTCTCTTCTTTTGGAGAGAAGCGGTCTACCACTGACCTATGCCCCCAATTTCATAAAAAACGCCTTAGCAATTGAATTAAGTTTAGCCACTAAAGCATCATGATAGCGTATGGATGCACATCCATTATAACCCTTTTTAGACCTTTTGGCAGTATTTTGTTTTAAATATGACTTTATAAATTGACTTATTGGGATACGGGTTTCCTTTGACCAAAAATTTATCTGTTTTTTAGGATTATGATATTTGTGAAGATGTAGGCAAATCCTGAATTTATTTTCATCCACGTTAAAAGAGCTCCTGAAAAGCTTTAAAAACGTTTTTATAAGTTCGGAGTCGGAATTCATAAAACATACTCCGGAACGCACGTCTTTTGTGCCTTCACAATAATAAATTAAAGAACAAATAATCTTAGCTAGATTTTGGTTTAGATTTAACCGAGAAACTTCATAAATTGAATTCTTAAGGTATAATTGAGAGAGCTCTTTTGTTTTTCTCTTTTTATTCTCGGCCGAAATAAACTGACCTAATTTAATTTTTTTAAGAAGTCTTGATTTTGCCCTAGAGTTTAAGACTATGTTGTTAACCCAACCGGAAATAGTACTTTTAGAAATCCCAAATTTTTTATGTATTTCATTTAAAGAATAACCCTTTTTTCGAAAGCTTATAATTTTTTCTTTTATATTTATCGGATAGGCCATAATAGATTATATAATTATTATAGCCAATTGAGATAACTTAGTCTATTTTTTTGCCTCTTTATGAATAGTTCGTTTTTTACACCACTTACAATATTTATTAAATTCTAATTTCCTATCCAAGCTTTTTTTCTTTCGGGTATAATAATTAAACCGTTTACACTCCTGACATTTTAATTTTATTAAATTTTCGCTGAATTTTGATTTTGCCATATTATTTATATTCTTTAATTAAAAGTTATATATATTATAAACAAATTTATAAACTAATCAATATTGTGGGCGTTGGAGGGATTGAACCTCCGACCTCTTCGATGTCAACGAAGCGCTCTACCACTGAGCTAAACGCCCAATCCTGAGCCAGAGGGGAGAATTGAACTCCCGACCTCTTTCTTACCAAGAAAGCGTTCTACCACTGAACTACTCTGGCAATTAAATTTTTTATTTTAATATTCCAGAGCCTGAGGTCGGATTTGAACCGACGACCTACTGTTTACAAAACAGTTGCTCTGCCGCTGAGCTACTCAGGCTTAAACAATAGCAGACAAACAAAACAATTACTCACTGCCTACCAACAGACAGGTGCCATTGAGCTACTTCGGCATTTATAGTCTTTAATCAAACTAAAATTTATTTTATCAAATTTTTTTTAAAAAAACCAGTAATCTTCCTAAAATAATATCTTTTTTATTTTAATTAAATTTTAAAATACATAAAGAAAAAAGAACCTATAAAAGATTCTATTTTCAAAAATTTTTCAACATATATAATCAAATATTTTTAAATCCGTGCGTGGGGAGGGATTCGAACCCCCGTAGGCATATAGCCGCCTGATTTACAGTCAGGTGCGATTGACCGCTCCGCCACCCACGCATTTTTTTATTTTTCTTCTTGCTCTTTTTTTTCTATTTCCAACTCCTCCTTTTCTTCGGAAATATTTTCAAATAAATTTAACTTTTCTTCTTTTTTTGAACCATTACTATTTATTTTATATTCTTTAACTTTGTCTAAATAATTATTAGTGGCATTATCCATTCTCATTAATAGTAATTTAACTTTTCTAAGGATTTTTTCAATAAAATTGTTAAAAACCGTATCAAATTTTTCAAATCGCGAAGAAGAAAACAATTTATCAAATTTAGTTTCAGGCCTAATAAATTCATTTTGAACCTCATCGCTTATTTTAGGAATTATTCGAGCCATCAAATAAATCATTGCGCCTAAGCTCAACATTACAATAATTTGAAGAATAAAATTATACATATTTAATTTATTACAAGATTAAAAATCAAAAAAATCTTAAAGTTCGTATCGGCAAAATCTTTCAATTTTTATATTTTCTCCCACCTTGGCAATTGTTTCTTTAATTAAATTATCAATTTCTATATTTTCATCTTTTATATAAGGTTCTTTTAATAAATCATCAATGGTTTCCGGATTCATGGCAATTATTTGCATTGCTAAATTATCGGCAAGTTCTCTAAAACTGTCTGATTTTGCCGCGAAATCAGTTTCGCAACGAAGCTCTAATAAAACGCCAACCCTTTCATTATGAATATAAGATTTTAAAAATCCGGCGCCGGTATTTTTTTCGCTTTTCTTTTTAGCGATTAATTTTCCTTGTTCGCGTATAATTGAAACAGCTTTATCAAAATCATTTCCGGCTTCTTTTAAAGCTTTCTGGCAATCCATTATTCCCGCGCCTGTTTCTTGTCTTAATTTAATAATATCATTGGTCATAATAATTTATAATATTAATAAGTTTATTTATTATCTTCCAATCCTTTTTCAATTTTATTAATTATCCAGTCAATAGCAATTTTGGTATGGTCATTTGCCGGAATCGGAAAATCAATTTTTTCAGGGTCGTCATCGCTATCAAGAATAGCTATTACCGGAATATTTATTTTTTTTGTCTCACGAAGAGCCGCCATATGACCTTTAAGCGAGGGGTCAATAATAAAAACAACATCCGGCAATTTTGTTAAATTTTCTAATCCATTAAACATTTTTCTCATTCTTTCAATATCGCGATTAATCATTACTCTTTCTTTCTTGGTATATTTATCAAATTTTCCTTTTTCAAAATCGTCTTGAACTTTTTTAAAATGCTCAATACGACCGGAAACAGATTTAAAATTGGTTAATAAACCGCCAATCCATTTTTCATTAATAAAAGAAAAGTTAAATTTTTTAGCTATTTTTTCAACCGCTTCTCTGGCGGCTGGTTGACTAGCAACAAACAAAATTGTTTTTCCTTCTTTTATTTGAATTCGCATAAAATCAATTGCTGAATCCAAAAACAAAAGAGTTTGAGACAAATCAATTATCTCTGTTTCGTTTCTAGTAATATTGATATATTTTTTGAATTTAGGATTTGTTTTTGATTTTTTATGACCATACATCAAACCAACATTCATCATTTCACGAATAACAAATTCGTCTTTTTTATCAATAACTTCCTCGTTTATTTCTTTTTCTTCTTGTAAAATTTGATTATCCATATTTTTAATTAAATTTTTTACTTGATAAGACTAACTTATTATACAAAAACAACCAAAAAAATCAACAGTATGGACAAAATAAACCTAAAATAAAATCATTTACGAATTTTATCAATTTTAGAACGTCTCCATTCGTCTATTTTTTTATGATTACCGGAAATTAAAACTTTAGGCGCTGCATATTTTTTCTTTTTACAAAAAAAAGTTTCCGGTCGGGTATAAACAGGAACACCAATGCCAAAACGTTTTTCTTCTAATGATTCGTTTTTTCCCAAAACTCCGGGGATTTGACGCGAAATTGAATCAATTACAACTGCCGCCGCCAATTCTCCTCCAGTTAAAACATAAGGGCCAATGGAAATTCTTTGAACCTTAAATCCAAAATCCTGAAGCGCTTTCTCCACTCTCGCGTCAAAACCTTCATAATGCCCGCAAATAAAAATTAAATGATTGTATTTTTTAGCAAAATTAAACGCAATTTTATTATCAAATTGCTTACCAACAGGAGAAAATAAAATAATTTTCGTTTTTTCTTTTTTTGCCTTAACTTTTAAAACCGCTTTAATTATTGGCTCTGCCATCAAAACCATACCTACTCCCCCACCATAAGACTTGTCATCAACTTTTTTATGCTTATCTTTCGTAAAATCGCGAAGATTATGGGTTTTTATTTTAATTAATTTTTTCTTTTGCGCGCGCTTTAAAATTGATTCGTTAAAATAAGAATTTAAAATTTCTGGAAATACGGTAATAATGTCAAATTTCATATTTTTATTATTTAAAATATAACATAAAACCCCGACTTAGTCGAGGTTTTATGAATAACGTTTATTGTTATTTTTAAAGTTTTAAATCTTCAACCGCTTCATCAACCGCGCTTTTTGGAATTCTGGTTGAACCTTCAGGTTCAACAATTTTAAGATTAACTCGGGCATTATTTTTAATACCAACAATTCTTAAAAGCGAACGAATGGCTTGAGCAGTAGAGCCTTTTCGGCCAACTACTTGACCCATATCAAGCGGATTTACTTTTAAAGTAAGAAGAACTCCCATTTCATCAACTTTGCGATCAACCTCTACATCATCCGGGTGATCAACAATGGATTTGATGAGAAATTCCAGAAACTGTTCATCTGTTGCGTTTGGTGTTGCTGTCATTTCTAAAATAGTTAATTAATTAACTTTCTTTTTCGACCTTTGAATCTTCTATAACTTTATTTTCTTCTTGTTGTTCTTGAGAATTATTATCTAATTTTTCTTCTTTTTCATTTTCTTCTGAATCTTTTTCTTTTATTTCGGCTTCCTTTTTTTCTTCAATTTCTTCAACGGGTTTTTCTTCAACTGTTTTGGTTGATATTTCTTCTTTTGGTTTTTCTGATTCCGGCGCTTTAATAAAATTTTCTTCAATATTTTCTTCTTTAGATTCTTCTTTAACCTCTTCTTTAATCTCTTCTTTAATCTGTTCTTCTTTTATTTCTGTATTTTCGTTTGTTTTTATTTCTTCGGTTTTAACTTCAATATCCCCTTCTTTTTTCTTTTTTAAACTATGAACTGGTTTTTTAGGTCCAATAATCACCTTTGCTCTTACTAATAAATTATGTACTGTATCCGTAGGTTGAGCTCCATTTTCTAACCAATAAATCGCTCTTTCTTTTTTAATATTAAATTGTTTGCTTTTAGGGTTTAACCAGCCAAGGTCTTCAACGCAACGACCTCCCATTTTTGATCGCTTTTCAGAAACAATAACCCTAAATGAGGGTTGATGTTTTTTTCCGATTTTTTTCAGTTTAATGGCTAACATATCTTTCATAAAACACGCAACACATAATATGGAGCATGTTTATTAATAGAAATATAATAAACTATAGTTAAATAAAAATCAATACGTTTCAAGCTTCATGCTTCAAGTTTCAGGGATAACACCTTAGAGGTTCCGTCTTCAGCCGTAGTTATACCATATAAAACATTGGCCGCCTCCATTACTGAACGATTATGGGTAACTATAATAAATTGGGTTTTTTGACAAAATTCCTTAATAAGATTAGAAAATCTTTTTGAATTATTTTCATCTAAAGCGGCGTCAATTTCATCTAAAACTAAAAACGGTGGCGGACTGATAGAAATTAAAGCAAAAATCGCGGCAATAGAAACAAGACTTTTTTCTCCTCCGGAAAGCATTTCTAAATTTGAGTTTTTTCTTTTAGGTAAACTTAAATCAATTTCCACTCCAGCTTTTAATTCTCTTTCTTCGTCTTTTTCTTTTTCTTCAATTTTAATCTCTTGATTTCCAATTTCTACATCAATTTCTTCATTTTTATCTTTTTTATTTCCCTTAATTCCAAATTCATAATTTTTAATTCTAAGTTTGGCATGTCCTCCGCCAAACATTAATCTAAAAAATTTATTAAATTCTTCGTTAATCAAACGTAAAGAACCATTAAATTCAGAATGTATTTTTTCGCTTAATTCTCTGATTAAACTTTTTAAATCAATAACCGCGCTGTCTAAATCTTTTGATTGATCAGTTAAAAAGTTATAATGCTCTTCAACTTCGCGAGCTTCTTTAATTAAGGAATTATCTATTTCTCCCATAGCGGCAAGTTCTCCTCTAAGTTTAAATATTTTTCTTTCCATATCGGAAAAATCTTTTTCAATATTTTCATTTATTAAATTAAAATTCTCAAATTCATCAATTCTTCTGCCCGCTTGTTGTAATTGATTTTCCAAATCCTGAAATTTAAAATTTAATTTTTCTTTCTCAAGAATTACTTTATTTTTTTCTTCGTCCAAATTTCTTAATTCTTTTCTTTTTGTTTCCACTGATTCAAAAGCTTCTTGAAATTTTTCATTAAATTTTTCTAAACCAATGGTAAATTTTTCTTCTTGTTCTGCGAAATTTTTTAATTCTTTTTCAAGCGAAAAAAACTTTAATTCCAATTCTTCTTTAATCTTTTTTAAATCAATCAATTCTTGCGATTTTTGAGGATTTTTTTCCGAAGGATTTAAAAAATCTTCTATTTTTTTAACAAATTCTTTAATTTTTTTATTAAGATTTTCAAAGTCTGAATAATTTAAACATTTTTCAAGAAAACCTTTCGTTTCTTTAATAAACATCAATAATTCTTCGTTTCCAAAAATCCTGCCTTTTTCTTCATTAGAACCGATGATAATTTCCAATTTAGCCTCAATACGACCAAGATCTTTTTGGATTTCAGAACGTTTATTTAAAAGATTTTCTTGTTCAATTTTTATCTTTTTTATCTCCCGAGATTCTTCTTTAGGTTGAGATTCAATTTTTTTTACCTCTATTTCTAAATTTTTTAATTCTTTTTCTTTTTCTTTAATTTTAATATCCAAAGAATTTAAAATAGGGTTTATTTTTAAACGTTCATCTTTGATATTTTTTAATTTAAAAAAGAAATAATTATTTTCCAGATTTTCAAGTTCTTTTTGAATATCCGTTCTTTTTTCCCATTTATTTGTTTGTCTTTTTAACATCCGAAGGCGAGGAGCCACTTCTCCAATCATTGCTCTTACTTTTTCTAAATTAAAAGAAGTATTTTTAAGTTTCCTTTCCGCGTCGGTTTTTTTGATTTGATACTCTCTTAATCCCAAAATTTCTTCAATCATTATTCTTCTTTCACAAGGAGAGGCCTTAACAAAAAGATCGCTGTTTCCTTGATTAATAATTGAAAGTCCTTTTGTGCCTAAACGCGAACGACTAAAAAAATCAATAATATCTTTTAATCTTACCTCCGCTTTATTTAAAAAATAACGAGAAATTCCGCCTCTATCAACCTGTCTAATAACTGAAACTTCTTTAAAATCAACCGGAAAAAAACCGGATTCATTATCAAAATGAAGTCCGGCAGAACCTAAACTCATTCTTGGTTTTTGAGGAGTTCCATTAAAAATTAAATCTTCAGCTTTAATGCTTCTTAAATTTTTAGTTTCTCTTTCCCCTAAAAGCCAACGAATAGCGTCAATAATATTAGATTTCCCAGAGCCATTTGGCCCCACAACAGCGGTAATACCCGTGGGAAATTCCAAAATAGTCTTTGAAGCAAAAGATTTAAAACCGTTAAGTTCAAGTGATTTTAAAAACATACTATTTTTATTAAAACTTTTCGCTACGCGAAAAGTTTCTGTTTATTTAAAGCGCCAAATCAAATTAATCAACAAACAAGCGCGGAAAAACAATATTTATTCTATTTCTTTAAGCGCGTTGCTTGCCGCTTCAATTTCCGCTTCTTGTTTAGAATAACCTTCTCCTTTAGCAATTAATTTATCTTCAAAATAAACTCCTATTTTAAATATTTTTTTATGGTCAGGCCCCCACTCTTCAAGCACTTTATAAGTCGGGGTTATTTTCATTTTTTCTTGAATAATTTCTTGAAGAGAACTTTTAGAATCTTTATAAAGCGCTTCTTTTATAATTTTATCCAAATTAGGGTCAATAATAAATTCTTTAATTATCTTTTTTGCGTCTTGATACCCACTATCAAGATGAATAGCTCCTATTAATGCCTCCATGGCATTTGCTAAAATTACTTTTCTCGCGCGACCAATATCTTTAGCTTCTCCCTTAGATAATAAAATAAAATCTCCCAAATCAAAAGATTCGGCCGATTCCGCCATTATTTGATAATTAACCAAAGACGCCCGAAGACTGGTTAATTGTCCTTCAGGATATTCCGGAAAACATTCAAAAAGAATTTCCGTTACAACTAATTCTAAAACCGCGTCTCCTAAAAATTCCAAACGTTCATTATGAGAAAACGCCCAAGAAGGATTTTCATTAATATAAGAACGATGAGTTAATGCTTCTTTTAAAAAATCTTTATTTTTAAAAGATTTTTTAATCTTTTTTTCTAAGATTTTAATATCTAACAATTTTTCAATGTCTAATCTCTAATGTCTAATTTCTAATAAAATATTTATTATAAATAAATACCATAATTAAAAATTAGAAATTGGGAATTAGAAAATTTAATATATTAAATTCTACGAGCTTTTGGCGGCCTAGGTCCATTATGAGGAATAGGCGTCACGTCTTTTATTGATAAAATATTAAATCCCTGATTAGCCAACGCTCTAATCGCAGAATCACGACCCGCCCCAACGCCTTTAATAATAATATCAATATTTAAAAGACCTATTTTTTTTAACCTTTCAGTAATTATACCAACCACTTTAGAAGCGGCAAAAGGAGTTGCTTTTTTAGGACCGGAAAAACCTAAAGAACCAGCAGAACCCCATGTTACTACATTTCCTTGTTTATCGGTTACGGTTAAAAAAGTATTATTATAACTGGTATTAATATAAACACGGCCATTTTCCATTTTTTTGGAACCTGACTTCTTTTTTGTCGCCGCTTTATTAATAGCCGTTTCTAATTCATTCGTCTCTTTTAATACTTCTTCTTCGGTTTTTTTAATTATTTTTTTCTTACCCACAATAATAAATGTAAATATCAAAATCTAAAATAACAAATTAAATTTTAAAAATTTAATATTTGTTATTTTATCTGAATTTTACATTATAATTTTAAATTAATATTATTTAAGTTCTATTTTTCTTTTTCCGCTTCCAACCGTTCTTCTAACGTTTCCCCTGACCGTTCGGGAATTGGTTTTTGTTCTTTGTCCTCTTGACGGTAATTTTTTTAAATGTCTGATTCCTCTGTAAGACTGAATATCTTTCAATCTGGAAATATTACGTTTTATTATTTGACGCAATTCTCCTTCAACTTTATAATTTTTTTCAACCACTTCTTTTAGTCTGTTTATTTCTTCAGGAGTTAAATCTTTGGTTCTTTTATCTAAATCAATTTTAGCGGCTTTTAAAATCTTAATCGCAAAAGAAGGACCAATTCCAAAAATATAAGTCAACGCGGTTTCAATGCGTTTTTCATCTGGAATATTTACGCCTATAAATCTCATGTCTTATTTTTATAAATTAAAATTTTATCCTTGTCTTTGTTTATGTTTAGGATTTTTTTTACAAATCACATAAATCCGCCCTTGGCGGCGGACAATTTTGCAATCTTTACAAATTTTTTTAACAGAACTTCTAACTTTCATAAATATTTTATAATCTCCTTGTTATTCTTCCTCTTTTTCTATCTTCGCTTAATTCAACCAATACCCTGTCTCCGGGTAAAATCTTAATATGATATATTCTCATTTTGCCGGAAGAATAAGCAAGAACTTCTTCGTTTTCACCGGTTAATGAAGAAATTTTAACTTTAAAGGTTGCCGATGGCAAAGCTTCTATTACTGTTCCTTCAATTGGTATTTTTTTTATATCCGGCATTTTTTAATAATAATCATTAATTAAAGATTAGTCAATATCAATATTCACTTTTTTAATATTTTCAGGCACGCGCTTTACCCAAAAAGGCCAAAAAGAAATAGTTGTTTTTTGAATATTAGGCATTAAAGAAATTATTTCTTTTAATTCTTCTTCGTTTTTATTCAAAACCTTTTGTTCAAAATATTCAATATCAATAGGTTTTTCAAAAACACCATTAAAATCAATAGCAAAAGAAATCTGTCCATTGTCAAAATCAGCGCGACCAATACCATATTCCAATTCATAAGTTTTTATTTTTAAATCATTCTCTAAATCGTTCCAAGCAAGTTCTTCTAATAACGTTTTTAAATCTGATTCCCTAAAACAAATACTAATAAATTTCCCTTCCAAAAAAACGGTAAATTCTTCTTTTTCATTTATTTCTTCATTTATCTCTTCTTTTAAAATAGTAAATTGACTTGCTCCTTCAATAATTTTAAATTCCGAAGGAATCTCAAAAGAGGCAAAAGATTTTATATGATTTTCAAATCCTTTTTGAGCTTCTTCTTTAGCTTTAATAATATCGTCTTTGGTAGCATAAGTTTTTTCACCAATAAAGCCGCCTGACATTGTCTGTTGAGAAACAGCGTAAAAATCTTCATACTTGGGAGAATCCTCAAACCCGGGAATGGAAAATTTATTTACCGGACCAATATTGTATTCAGGTCCGGGTTCATCGGCAACAACTACGGCATCAACACTTGAAGGAATTATTTTTCCTTCAATGATTTTTGCTCCCGGAACAATTACTTTTTCTTTTAAACGAAATATTTTTCCATCGGGACTTTTAAATCTGGTATTGGCAATTAAAACTTGAGAATCCGAGCTATGGATATTATAAATAGTGATTTTTCCTTCGGCTTTTTCTTCAACCATTTTTCTGCCGGTCGCCATAAAAGAAAAATTATAATTTTTATTAAATGAAAAAACTTCAGCCGGAATTTGCTTTTCAATAAAATTGATTTCAATAAATTCTTTTCCGGCAATTATTGAATCAATATAATTCCAATCAAATTTTTTTGTAACAATTTTAATATTTGCTTTAGGTAAAAATTCAATTACGGAATAAAAAATTCCCGCCAATACAATAAAAGTGATTATCCACGACAAATAAGTTTTTATTTTAATTTTTTTAAACTTGATTTTTTTAAACGGATTTCTTTTCTTTTTTTCTTCTTCTTTAAATCGTTTTTTTTCTTGTTGTTCAAACTCTTCTATTTTTTTATCAAGTTTTTTAAATTCTTCGTCAATTTTTCCAATTTTTTCAATTTTTTCTTTTTTAACTTCAGGTTTAATGTTTTTAATTTCAGAATGAATATTAATTCTTGACCGAACACGAACAGGCGCAACAATATCGGCCATTTTTCTTCTTTTTTTTGGATAAATGTTATTAGTCATTTCAATAATAAATTAATAATAATTTTAAATTCAATTCATTATGGTTTTATTTTCTCAAAAATAAAAATCTGATTAAGATTATCACAGATTTATTAATAAACCCTTACATAAAATATAATGAAAAAAACTTAAATTTTCAAGTTTATAAAAAAGTTTAAAATTTTTTTTTATTCCAAAATCGCCTTAATTCTTCTAACTCCGGCTGAAGAGGATTCTTGTTTAATTATTTTAAAACGACCAAGTTCGCCTGTTGATTTCGCGTGAGGTCCGCCGCAAATTTCTTTAGAAAAAATCTCCGAACCTTCACCTATTGAATAAACTTTTACTTTTTCTCCATATTTTGATTCAAATACGCCCATTGCTCCTTGTTTTTTGGCTTCATCTAAAAACATTTCATTACAATTTATTGATAAATCCTTTTTTATTGCTTCATTAACCAATTTTTCTACCTGATTAATCTGTTTATCGGTTAATTTTTCTGAATAAGAAAAATCAAAACGCAAACGTTCAGACGTAATATTGCTTCCTTTTTGCTCAACGTATTCTCCTAAAACCTTACGCAAGACCGCAAGTAAAAGATGAGCCGCGGTATGCAATTTCACGGTTTTTTCTCCTGAATCAGCCAGTCCGCCTTTAAATTTTCCAATTGAGGCGGTTTTAGAAAGCTCTTTATGTTTTTTAATTTCCGTTTCAAATTCTTTTTCGTCAATTTCAATCCCCTTTTCTTGGGCAAGTTCTTTTGTCATCTCAATAGGAAAACCGTAAGTAGAATAAAGATTAAAGGCTTGTTTGCCATTAATTGATTTAAGTTTTTCAAATTCTTTTAATCCATTTTCCAAAGTTTGAGAAAATTTTTCTTCTTCTTTGTTTATTTGCTCAATAATAAAATTTCGGTTCTTTCTTAATTCAGGATAATTTTTTTCATAATCATTAATAACAATATCCGCCACTTGTTCCATCCAAAATTTATTTTCAATTCCAATTTGACGACCATATCTAAAAGCTCTTCTAATTAAACGACGAACAATATATCCTTGGTCAACATTGGACGGTTTAATACCTCTATCATCGCCAACAATAAACACAGTGGCGCGTAAATGGTCCGCAATAATCCTTATGGGAACAATAAATTCAATATATTTCTTTTTTGCCAATTCTTCTATCTTAATAATAATATTTTTAAACAAATCGGTTTCAAAAGGACTTAATTGATTTTGAACAGCTAAAACAAGTCTTTCCAATCCTCCGCCAAAATCAACGTTTTTTTGAGACAAAAGATTAAAACCTTTTTCGGTTTTAATGTATTCCATAAAAACCGAATTACCTATTTCAATAAAACGACCGCAATCACAATTAAGATGACAGGGTTTATCTTTAAACTCTGATTTTTCGTGAATTTTTAGTTCAGCGCCTAAATCATAAAATATCTCGCTATCCGGCCCTCCTGGTTCGCCTAAGGGCATTTTATCCGGCGCGCCGGCGCGCGACCACCAATTCTTTGATTCATCGTAATAAAAAATCCGCCCTCCTTGCATGCCATTTTTTTCAGCAAAATCAATATCCTTAGCTTTAATGCCAAATCTTTTAAAAAGAGCCTTTAAAATTTCAACCGATTCAATATCTTTATTAATGCCGATTTTTTTATTACCTCTAAAAACCGTAGCATAAAGCCGATTCGGGTCTAATTTAAGTTTGTTTATTAAAAATTCAAAAAACCAAGAAAGTTGCTCTTTTCTATAATAGTCGCCTAAGGACCAATTACCGAGCATTTCAAAAAAAGTTAAATGTCGATTATCTCCAATTTCTTCTATGTCAATTGTCCGAATACATTTTTGCGCGTCAGTAATTCTTTTTCCTTCGGGATGACTTTCTCCTAAAAGATAAGGTATCATTGGTTGCATACCGGCGCTAATAAAAAGAGAAGTCGGGTCATTTTCCGGAACTAAAGAATAAGACGGCACAATAAAGTGCCCCTTCTCTTTAAAAAATTGAAGAAAACTTTGACGAATTTCTTCAGAATTCATTAATTTATTGATTAATTATTGTTTGAGTGTTTTTTTCCGGCAATATTTCAACCTTATTATTGGGAGTTAATTTTTGAACAGAATCTATAATATTTATGGAATCAATTTTATTAAATGAATTTACGGCGTCTAAAAAGGGAGTTTGCGAAGCTGAACAATTATCAACTGTTTTCCAATCCAAAGGCACATCGCAAGGACTTGAAAATTCTTTACAAATTCCTTCCGGAGAAATTGCGGGAGTTATCACTTGAATGCAAAATTGGTTTCTTTCTTGAATTTCATTTTTAGCTTTAATTTGAGAATTATCAATATTAATTTTTTCTTCTTTTTCCATTATCTCATTTTTTTCCCGTATTTCTGTTTGTATTCTTGTTTGAGGTTGTCTTAACGCGTTTTTGGCAACCGCCACAGCTAAACTTGCCCGACTAAATGCTTCTTTAATATTATTTTCATTCAATAATTTTTTCGTTTCAGATAAATAAAATTCAGCTTTTTCTATTGATTGTTCGGTAAATGAAGTCGTATTGGTTGTTATCGCGTTCTTCAATAAATCCTCTGCTTGCGATATGAAATTTTTCGCTTCTAAAATCAATTTTTCAACATCATCGCGATTAATTTCCAATTTTTGACTTTGGTTTTCTAAAATAAATTCTTGAGCCTCGCCAATTTTTTCCTTTATCTCTAAAATTGAATTATTTTTTAACTGCTCCAATATCTTAACCCGCTGAATTTGGTCACCGGCTAAATTTTCCAAAGTTTCTCGTGAAAAAGTTTTTATTTTATCCGCTTCATTTAAAATTTCAAATTTATCTTCAAATTTTTCAATTAATTTATCCTGAAGTTCTTGAATTTTTTCCTGTTCTTCCTTAGGTATTTTTTCTTTAATTTTTTCAACTATTTCAACTGCCCGCAATTCTTTAAAAACACCATCGTCTACGTTTTCAATTCTGTTTTCTAATCTCCGCGTAAAAACATCAATATCCTCAAACTTTTCCGGAATTTTTGCCATCACCTCGCTCATTTTTTCTTGACCGCTTCTTAATATATTTTTAAATTCCGTATTTTCTTCAAATTTTAACTGCAATTCATCAAAAAGTTGTTGATGTTGCAAAGAACGGTCAACTAAATCATCTAAAAATTTATAAACTTTAGAATCCTGACTTGTTTCTTTAAGTGATTCTAAATTTTCTTTAAGTTTTTCGGCATTTTCTTGATAATTAATAACCGCCTTATTAAGAGCTTTAATATTATTCGGCGCGATTTCTTCCAATTTTTTAATTTCAGCCGCTTTTTCATTAATATATTGTAATTCTAATTCTGCTTTTTTAACTGAATCTAAAGTAAGTGTTTTTTTAATTGCCCTTCCCCAATCTTTTAAAAAATAAAACGGACTACTTGGAAGAATTCCGGTATTTTCAACTTTAAGATCTTCAATAGTAATTTCCTTAGAAACAATTTCGTTGATATTTTGCTCAACAATCGCTTCTTGAGCAAAAACAATATTAGCGGTTAAATAAAGGCCGACTAATAATAAAAACAAATATATTGATTTTTTCATAAATTTATTTATTTAATCTAAATACTAATTAAATTAATTAATTTAACGACTTTATTAATTGTTATAGATTACAAGAAAAAGTCAATTTTTCAATAACAATTTTTAATATTCTTCCAAAGCGTTTGATTTTTGGTGATTTTTAATTTTCGTCAATGTTTTTGCTTCAATTTGACGAATGCGTTCGCGAGTAACTCCAAATTTTTTACCCACTTCTTCTAATGTGTGAGTAATGCCATCTTCCAATCCAAAACGCAATCTTAAAATTTCTTGTTCTCGCGGCGTCAAATCAACTAAAATTTCTTTAATTTTATTTCTTAATAAAGATTGAGCGGCTAATTGAACCGGAGTTAAACTTTTATCATCATGAATAAATTCCGAAAGAACCGAATCTTCATCTTCGTCTCCAACCGGCGCTTCTAAAGAAAGAACCTCTTGAGAAATTTTCTGAATATGAAGAATTTTTTCAACCGGAGTTCCAATTTCCAAAGCAATTTCTTCAGCTAAAGGTTCGCGTCCTAATTCTTGCGCTAATTTTCTTTTAGTTTGGGTATATTTGGAAATAGTTTCAACCATATGAACCGGAATTCTAATTGTTCTAGATTGATCGGCCAAAGCCCTTGTAATTGCTTGTCTTATCCACCAAGTGGCATAAGTTGAAAATTTAAATCCCCTACGATAATCAAATTTATCAACCGCGCGAGAAAGACCAATATTTCCTTCCTGAATTAAATCTAAGATATTCAAATTGGAAGTTCTATAAATATAACGCTTGGCAATAGAAACCACTAATCTTAAATTTGCCCGAATAAGTTGTTGACGAGCTTCTTCGTCTCCATCTTCAGCTCTTTTTGCCAAATCTTTTTCTTGGTCCCCCGTTAAAAGAGGCGTTTTACCAATTTCTTTCAAATACATTTGAACAGCGTCAGGCAAACCTCCTTCGTCTATCTTGGTCGCCTTTTTTAATTCTTTTTGGCTAATTTCAGAATTATCTTCCACTTCTATTAATTGACTAGTTTCAATTACCTTGATATTAGCTTTTTCCAAACGATCATAAAGTTCTTCCAAAAAAACAATATCATCTTCAATTTTAGGAAAACGCGAAATAATTTCCGCATCAGTTACAAACCTTCTGGGTCGGCCGATTTTAATCAATTCCTCTATTAATGATTCGTCAAATTTGGGTTTATATTTTTTAACTAAAACTTTTTTTACTAATTTTTTCTTTTTAATTGTTGATTTCTTTTTTGTTATGGGCTTTTTCTTTACGGATTTTTTTTTCTGGATTTTCCTTTTTTTATTAATATTTTTTTTCCGGATATTTTTCTTCTTAAATTTTACCTTACGCGCCGATTTTTTAATCGCTTTTTTTACCGGTTTTTTAATCTTTTTTTTCTTTAAGTTTCCGACCTTATTCTGAATCTTTTTTTTGCTTTTATTCTTTATCTTTGCCTTTTTCTTATTTTTAATTTCGCCTTTCTTTTTATTTTTATTCATATTTTTAAATTTTGTATTTTTAATAATTTAATTTTATTTATTGTCTAATGAAGATGGCATTTGCGCCAAAATTTCATTAAATTCTCTTAAAACAAATTCGGCCTTTTTATCGTCATTATTTTTTTCCGCTTCTCTTAAAAGAATACAAAGTTCTTCTTTTTTTTCTTTTAAACTTTCAATACGAAGCTGAAAAATTAATTCTTTAAACTCTTCTTCTATTTTTTCTTCGCCCAAAACGGAAATTTCAAAAGAAGAACGAAGATTTATCAAATTTAACAAAGAAACCAAACGTTCGTCTTTAAGTTCTTCTTTTTCAGTAATATTTTTAAAAATAGCAAAATAATCCACGGGTAAAAAATCAATGTATTTATTTACTTGCTCTCTAAAATCATCTTTAATATTCATCAAACTAATTAATCTTTGAGCAATAAGGTCTCTTCTGGTTATTGTTTTTTTCTTTTCAGAATCATTATTTTGATTTACGGATTTAAAATTTAAGGTCTTTTTTAAAAATGCCGGTTTTAAAGATTCTGTTTCTTCCATTAAAGACTTTTCTTCAACTTTTGTTCTTAAAGAAAGTTCTTTAATCCAATAATTACGTTCTACGGCGCTGGCGAGGTTTTTTATTTTTCCCAAAACCGTTCTAATATTTTTCTTAAATTCGCTTAAGTCAACTTCTTTCTTTTTTTGGTTTTCTATTGATAAATATCTGTCAAAATAAAACTCCATTGCCGGTTTAGCTTTCTTAATAAAATCTAAAACTTTTTTTAAAGATTTCTGAACAGCTTCGGCCGGATCTTTAAAATCCTTAAGAGTTAAAATTTTAACGCTAAAATCCAAAGCTCCGGCTAAGTCAATAGCTCTTTCAATGGCATTAAAACCGGCTTCGTCATTATCAAAATAAAGAATTAATTTATCAGTTAAACGGCTAAGAGTTTTTAAATGGTCAGACGTTAAAGCCGTTCCCGAAGAAGCAACCGTATTATTTATTCCGCTTTGATAAAGCATAAGAAAATCCATTTGACCCTCTACTATAACTACCGATTTTTCATTACGAACAGAATCTTTAGCTTTATAAAAACCGTATAAAAGCCTTGATTTATTGAAAATTGGAGTTTCCGGACTATTAACATATTTTCCAATTTCCGGTTTTTCAAACTGAGGAAGAATTCTACCTGAAAAACCGACAATTTTACCAAAATGATTATGAATAGGAAAAGTTATTCTACCTCTAAAACGATCAACATATCCCCCGTTTTCTTTTTTATAATTAAGACCCGCTCTTTCAATATCTCTAATATCATAACCAAGTTTTATTAAATAACGAGTTAATTTATCAAAATCTTGAGAACACAAACCCAATTCAAATTCTTCAATTGTTTCTTTTTTTAATCCACGATCAATAAGATATTTTAACGCTTCTTTCCCGTTATTTTCTTTTAACTGGCTTACAAAAAAATCTTTAGCGGATTGATTAATCTCATAAAGAATTTCAAATTGTTTATGTTCCGCCGGACTTATTTTTTTTAATTCCACTCCGGCTTTTTCAGCTAAAATTTTTAAAGCTTCATAAAATTCAAGATTTTCATATTTCATTAAAAATTTAAAAATATCTCCCCCTTCGCCGCAAGAACCAAAACAATGCCAAGTTTGTCTTTCCGGAGAAACCATAAAAGAAGGCGTTTTTTCCTTATGAAAAGGACATATCGCTTTAAAATTTTTTCCCGCCGGCAAAAGAGTAATATAAGAACCGATAAAATCAACAATATCCAAACGTTCTTTAATTTGTTGAACAGAAGAATTCATAATTTATTATTTTACTCCGTTAAAAACAAAATATAAATACCAGACTATAAACCCAATAACCCAAATATAACGACTTAAACTACGATAAATAAAAGATATTTAAATTTCTAACAAGATTTATTTTAAAAACAAACGAAAAACAAAAATAAATTTATCAACCCCTCATTTGTTGAAAAAAATCAGGAGCCGATATTCTAAAATTTTCTCTAATTATTTCTTTAACTAAAGCGGCATAAATATGATGCTCGCCAAAACGATTTATTTTAACCAAACGAATTTGTCTGGAAGGATAAAGTTGAATTTTTAATTCTTGACCATTGGTAGTTTTTTTAACGCCCTTAACCTGAAAATCGGCTTCTTTACTAAAACCATAACTAATTACTCTATTTTCCGAAAATTCAGCAAGACTCTTTATTCTCTCATCGTCAAAATTTAAAATAGCCAATCCGTGCCGATATAAAGATTTAATTAATCTTTTATACTCCAAAGCGATTTTATCCAAAGTGTCAAAATTCTCCGCGTAAATCATAGTTACCGTTGTTAAAATTAAAGTCTTTGGTTTAACAATACTTAAAAGATATTTTATGCCTTTTGGTCTATCTATTGCCATTTCTAAAACTAAAAATTCATTCAAAATTGGAGGCTTGGAACGAAAAGCTTTTTTAGCCGCTTGAAAAATAATTTTAAACCAATGCCAAAAATTATTTTCATCAGAATTAATTCCTAAAATTGAAAGAGGTAATCCTATTTCAGCGTTAAAATTTTTCTTATTCATTCTGGTTTGAAAATTTTTTTCTTTTAAAGTTATTGCCACCGCTTCTTTTATCCAGTGTCTATTGGTTGTACCGGCAATAACAATAATATGAGGTTTTATCCGCCAAATATAAATCTTGGCAAACCACTTTAAAAAAAATTGAACTATTTTTTTAAAAAATTTATTCATTATTTATGATTAAAATATTCTTTAATTCTCTTCATTCCCTCGTTAATATCCTTTTCTCTTCTTCCAAAAGACAATCTAATATGGTCTTCTCCTGAAGGACCAAAAGCAACCCCAGGAACAACCGCAACATGAGCTTTATCCAATAAATCTTTTGCAAAATTCCACGAAAAAGATTCTCCTCTTTTTTTCTTTTTTTCAAATAATTGAGAATTTATTTTAGGAAAAACAAAATATGAACTATTCGGTTTTTGATAAGAAAGAAAATCTGCCATTTCATCCAAATAACCGCAAATTAAATCGCGACGATACTGATATTGCTTACAAAACTCCCGCACTTCTTTGTCGCAAAAATCCAAAGCCATCATAGCCGCATATTGAGAAATAACCGGAGCGCAAGTCACTAAAGAATCATGAACTTTTATAATTTCAGAAACGTTTTCTTCGTCGCTATGTAAAAATCCTATACGCCAACCGGTCATAGCATAAGCTTTAGATAAACTAAAAAATCTAATTATTATTTTTCTTAATTCAGGAATTTGGGCTAATGAAAAAAAATCGCTTTTATCTTCTTTTTTTTCCAATTTATTATTTCCTTGTCTTGCTTCAGAATTTTTGTCTATTTCAATTTCTGTTTTATAAATAAAATCTTTATAAACTTCGTCGCAAATTATAAAAAGTTTTTTCTTCCAAGCAATTTCAGCTATTTTAAACAAATCTTCTTTTGAAAAAATAGTGCCGGTTGGATTGTTTGGATTACAAACAATAATAGCAACGGTTTGGCCATTTATTTTTTTTATAAGTTTTTCAATATCAACACCCCAACCGGACTGTTCGTTTAAATTGACGAAAATAGGTTTACCTCCGGCAACTTTTATGGCTTCAGCGTAAGAAACATAACTTGGAGAAAAAAGAACCACTTCATTTTTTTGTTTATCAATTATAGAAATTAAAGTTGCCGTAATACCTTCAATTGAACCGGCCGTGGCAATAATTTCTTTTTCGTAATCATAATACATTTTATCTTCAGCTAATTTCTGTTCAATTGTTTCGCGTAATTCCGGCAAACCGTAAGTTAAAGAATATTTACCCGCCACTCCCCTGCTTAAAGCTTTAATTGCCGCTTTTTTTATTATTTCCGGCGTATCAAAAGAAGGAATCCCTTGAGCAAGAGAAACAACATCCGGAATTTTGGAAGCTAAAAGCTCCATTTGTTTAATTGTTGAAAGTTGTATTTTTTGAGTTCGTGAAAACATTAATAAGATAATACCACTTTTTATCACTTTTTTCAAATCTATATTTTTTGAGTTCAAAAAACTAACGCAACAGTAAAAAATAAGACTGCTTAAATAAAACATAAGCAATCTCGTAAAAAATTTATATTTTAAATATAATTTAATTTATAGTTATTAAATCATCAAATTTTATCTGATTTCCGCTCTAAATTTATATTTAAGCATTTTATTTATTGTTTCCATTTTTTCATTCACTTCTTTATTGGTTAAACTTCTGTCTTTAGCTTGAAAAACAATTCTAAATGTTAAACTTCTATTTTTAAAACCCTCTTTTAATTCAAATTCATCAATCAAATCAACGTCTTCTATAAATTTCAAATCGCTTTGTTGAATTTCGCGAATAAGTTCCGATACCCGAACCAGCGGCTCCACTAAAATTGAAAGGTCGCGCATTATTGAAGGATATTTTGGCAAAGGACGATATTCATATTCTTCTTCTATTAGTTTTAATAAAACGCTTAAATCAATTTCAGCTAAAACAGTTTCATAACCCTCTGTTAATTCATTGTTTATTCTTGCCAAAAAACCAATATCTTCTTTGCCTGATTGAATTTTCAAGGCTTCTCCAGACACAATATAATTACAAGGAGAAGAAAATTCCGGCATTACAAAATCAACTAAACCGATTTTTTTTAATAATTGTTCCATAAGTCCTTTAAGCTCAAAAAATATTTCTCCTTTTTTTATTTTTGAAGCAAGAACAATGCCTAAAAGATTTTTTTCTGATTTATTTTTTTTAAAAACTCTACCAATTTCAAAAAGCTTAACTTCTTCAAAAAAGCGAAGATTGTTATTTATATTTTTAATAAGCAAAGGCGCCAATGAAGGACGCATATATTTAAAATGGCCGGAAATAGGATTTGCCAATTCAATTACTTCGTTTTTCCAATTCGGGCAAAAACTAAGATGCTCTTCTCCGATAAAAGAATAATTAAACATCTCGCTGAAACCAGACGCTGTTAAAATTTTCATTATTTTATCTTTTAAAATTATTTCATCTTCAAATCCTGAAGGTGAAAGATGAATATAAGGAGAAACCGATTTTAATTTATTATAACCATAAAGCCGAATGACCTCTTCCGCTAAATCTTCAAACCCTTCAATATCTTGACGAAGCAAAGGAACCTCAACTAAAAAAGCGGATAAATCTTTAATTTTAGGAAGTTTTTTTATTTTAAAACCAAGTAATTTAAGATAATTTTGACAAGACTTAGGATTTATTTTAATTCCAATTAGTTTATTAAATCTATCTAAATCAAATTTTATAATTTTCTGTTCAAGCTTCGCAAAATTAACATCAACGGCTTGTTCGGGTTTTCCTTTACATAATTCAACAATTAATTCAATTGCTCTATTTATTCCTTTTTCAACAAGGGCGGGACTTAAACCATGAGAAAAAATCATTGAAGCCTCTGTTTCAAGTTTTATTTTACGAGTAGTTTTATAAATATTCGCCGGATAAAAATTACAAGCAGTAAGTAGAATGTTTTTAGTTTTTGCCGTAATTTCCGCTTTTTTTCCTCCTTTAGTGCCGGCTATATCAAGCGCGTCTTTTTCGTCGGCTAAAACCAAAACACTTTTATCAAGAATAAATTTTTTGTTGTCTAAGGTTGTTAATTTTTCTCCTTGTTTAGCGCGACGAATAATAAGACTTTCCCCCTCCATCTTGTCAGAGTCAAAAGCGTGTAAAGGTTGACCGGTTTCTAACATTACATAATTGGTAATATCAACAAGGTTGTTTATAGGACGCATCCCGCAATCCTTTAAAATTTTTTGCATCCATTTAGGGGACGGACCAATTTTTAAGTCTTTAATATAACGAACTGAAGCTCTGCGACATAACGCGGGTTCTTTTATTAAAACATTGAATTTCTTTTTATTAACCGATTTAAACTTTTTAACATTCGGTTCTTTAAACTGAATGCCGGAAATTGCCGAAAACTCAGAAGCAATACCTAAATGAGAAGCGGCATCAGAAAATCGGTTTGGCGGAACAGATATATCCAAAGTATCCCCTAACGCGTCTTCAGCTTCAAAAAAATAAAAATTCAACTTGTCAATTAAGTCTTTTTTGCTCTTTATTTTAGGATTTAATTTTTTAAGAAGATTATAGGAAAATTTCATATATTTTTATTTTGCCATATCCAATTTAAAATCGCAAATATTAAAAATCCTGAAATAACATTAAGAATTAATTCTTTTAAAAAGATAAACGTGGGAATTAGACTTATTCCCAATAAAAAATAAAAAACCAAAGTGCCTAAAACAATAAGAATTAAATTATTAAAAAAAAATCGCCAAGGAAGATATTTTTTAACTAAAATCGCAATTATACAAATTAAAGAAAAAATAAGAATTTCAATTTCAAAACCAGGAGAAAATTTTAAAATTAAACCGGCTAAAAACGTTAATAAAACCCCTTGCCAAAAAAAAGAAATAAAAAAACAAGAAGATATTACGGCAACTAAAGCTAAATTTGGTTGAACTCCGAAAACTGAAAAACCAAACGCTTGAATAACGCTTAAAACACCAACCAAGAAAATAAGTGAAAAAAATTTCAAGTTATAAACGAAAATAACAAATCTTGAATAATAAACGCTAAAATTCGCTTTTATTTATTCATTACTCGTTATTAGTTTTTATTATTTTTATTTCCCGCAATTTATTAACATTAAAAGGAAATCTTAAAATCGCGTCTTTAAAAACTCCGGCGGCGGTTTCTCTAATTTCAGAAACTTCGCCTAATTTTAATCCATAAGGAAATTCTTTACTTGAAGAATAAACAATATCTCCAATTTCAATAGGCATTTGCTTTTCAATTAAAGTTACTTTTGGCTCATTGCCGGCTTGAAAAAGTCCATCAACGCCTTCTTTTCCTATTCTTACCGGCAACTGAAGATTTGGATCAAAAATAGTTTGAATAATACTATATTCGTTAAAAACTTCCACTACTTGACCAAGCAAGAGATTGTTTTCAACAGTGGCAACCATTCCTTTTGCCACTCCCTGATTTTTACCAATATTAACAGTAATCTGATTTTTAATATTAAAAGGATAAGTAGAAAAAATTTTAGCAGACAAATAATTATCAACTTTAGGCTGAATATCAATTATCATTTGTTGAATAACGGCGCGTAATTCGCTATTTTCTCGTATTAAATTCAAATTTTCATTAGCAAGTTTTTCTTTTCTTATAAAAAAGCCGACAAAATAAGTAATGGCTAAAAACAAAATAATTAAAATTAAAATAAAATAGCGACGCATAATAATATAAAAAATAACACAACCCTATTTAATTTACAACATAATCAAATCAAAATATAAAATCTATTATTTACCAATAATCATCAACAATAAATAAACTAATTTTTGAATTTCAATTTTATTTTTAACAAAACTTTGTTTTAAAATTACCAAAAGTTTTTCTGTGAATTGAAGATAATCCAAATTTTTTAATCGCTTTAATGTGTTTTTCAGTTCCATAACCTTTATGTTTATCAATTTTATAATCGGGAAATTTTTTATGAAGTTTTATCATCATCCGATCTCTTTTTACTTTAGCAAAAATGGAAGCCATCATTATAGCTGGAACTTTTTCGTCTCCTTTAATAATGGTTTCTGTTTTAACGTCTAAATTTTTTAAACAAGATTTTTCATTTTTAAAATACAATCCCCCGTCAAGTTTCACAAAAATTTTTTTGTTATCAATTTTAGAATTTTTAATCAAGCGACTAAATGCCCTGGTTGCCGCAAGATTAGCGGCTTTAGTTACATTAATTTTATCAATCACTTTTGGAGAAACCATTGCCACGGAATAAAATATTTCTTTTCTTTGACAAAGATAATTAAACCAAGTTTCTCTTTGATTAAAAGACAATTTTTTTGAATCTTTTAAAAAAATTCTTGATGTTTTAAATTTATCTGTTTTTTGAAGTTTTAATAAAGATAAAGCTTCTAATTTTTTACTTTGAAATAAAATTGTTTTATTTTTAAAACGTTTATTGTCTAAAATTTTAATCGCCACGGCCGCTACGCTAACCGGACCGCACAAAGCTCCTCTTCCAGCTTCGTCTATGCCAACAATATATTTATGTTTATTTTTTTTCATTATAAAATTATATCTCAATTGAATAAATTTAAAAAATTAATTTTAATATTTTGATTTTTTTAAAGCTTAAAGTATAATGCCTTTAAACAATCTTATGAAATTTGTTCATCTTCACACCCATTCTCATTATTCTCTTTTAGACGGTTTAACCAGAATAGACGACCTTGTTGACCGCGCCAAAGAACTGGGAATGAAAGCTTTAGCCTTAACAGACCATGGTAATCTTTATGGCTCAATAGAATTTTATAAAAAATCCATTAAAGAAGAAATTAAACCTATTTTAGGGGTAGAGGCCTATGTTGCTAATCGCACGCGTTTTGATAAAGAAACTCGTGTTGATAATAAATATTATCATTTAGTTCTTTTAGCTGAAAATAATATTGGCTGGCAAAATCTTATTAAAATAGTAACTAAATCTTATTTAGAGGGTTTTTATTATAAGCCCCGAGTAGATATGAACCTTTTAAAAGAATACCACGAAGGCTTAATCGCGCTTTCAGGTTGCGTAGCCGGAGAAATTCCTCAATTACTTTGTCAAAATAGATTTGAAGAAGCTGAAAAAAAAGCCAAAGAATATGAATCTATTTTTGGCAAAGGAAATTTCTTTTTGGAAATTGGGCACCACCCAAATATTCCCGAAGTGGTAAAAGCAAATAAAGAATTAATAAAACTCTCAGAAAAAATAAATATTCCACTAGTAGCAACTCAAGACATTCATTATCTCCGGCCTGAAGATTCTGAATATCAAGACATTCTTTTAGCTGTTCAAACAAATAATAAAATTACAGATGAAAACAGATTAAGCATGAAAATTGACGATTTTTCAATGAGACCGATGGAAGAAATGGAAACTCTTTTTAAAAACACGCCCGAAGCTATTACCAATACCGTAAAAATTGCCGAACGTTGCAATGTCACGTTAAAATTAGGAGAAATTCTTCTTCCTTCTTTTTCTTTACCTGAAAAAGAAATCTCAGCAATGGAATATTTAAGAAAATTAATAATAGAAAGACTGCCTAACCGATTTGAAGAAACCAACGCTAAAATCATAGAAAGATTGGAATATGAGTTAAAAGTTATTGAAAAAACCGGATTTGCCGATTATTTCTTAATTGTTCAAGATTTTGTTATCTGGGCAAAAGAAAGAGGAATTATTGTTGGTCCGGGCAGAGGCTCAGCCGCCGGCAGTTTAGTTTCTTATATTTTAGGTATAACTGATATTGACCCTTTAAAATATGATTTACTTTTTGAAAGATTTCTTAATCCAGACAGAATTTCCATGCCTGATATAGACCTTGATTTCACTGATATTCGCAGAGACGAAGTGCTTGCTTATGTTCGCGAAAAATACGGAGAAGATAGAGTCGCCCAAATCATTACTTTTGGAACTATGGCGGCTAGAGCCGCTATTCGTGATGCCGGCAGAGCATTAGGAATAGATTATTCTTTCTGTGATAAAATAGCTAAAATGATTCCTTTTAATCCAACTCAAGGAATGAAAATTGGCTGGCTTGATAAATCGCTTAAAAATGTAGCCGAATTAAAATCGCTTTACGAAAGCGACCCTCAAGCTAAAAAACTTATTGATGCGGCAAAACATTTAGAAGGAGTCGCTCGTCATGCTTCAATGCACGCCTGCGGAGTAGTTATTAGTAAAAATCCATTAGTTGATTATGTTCCTCTTCAACGATCTCCTCAAGATGAAAACATTATTATCACTCAATTGGAAATGACTGCCGTTGAAAACTTAGGATTATTAAAGATAGATTTTCTTGGACTTAAAAACTTAACTATTATTGAAGAAACACTTCGCCTGATAAAAGAAATTCATGACAAAAAAATAGATATTTCCAAAATCCCCTTAAACGATAAAAAAACTTTTAAATTACTTCAAGAAGGAGATACTATTGGAGTTTTTCAATTAGAAAGCAGTGGTATGCGTCGTTATCTCAAAGAATTAAAACCAACAGAATTTGAAGATATTATTGCTATGGTTTCTCTTTATCGCCCGGGACCAATAGAGCTTATTCCTTCTTTTGTAAATCGTAAACACGGACGAGAGAAAGTAAAATACCTTCACCCAAAATTAGAACCTATTTTAGGAAATACCTATGGTATTGGAATTTATCAAGAACAAATGATGCGTATTGCTCGAGACTTAGCGGGCTTCTCTTTGGCTGAAGCTGATACGTTAAGAAAAGCAATCGGTAAAAAAATTAAAGTTTTGCTTAATGCTCAAAAAGAAAAATTAATAAAAGGAATGGTTGAAAATGATATTGACGAAAAAATTGCCAAACAAATTTGGGAACTTTTTCCTCCTTTTGCTCGTTATGGATTTAATAGAAGTCATGCCGCTTGTTACGCGTTAATTGCTTATCAAACAGCTTATCTTAAAAGTCATTATCCAATTGAATTTATGACTGCCTTACTTAATTCTGATAGCGGAGATATTGAAAGAATCGCTTTCCTTATTAAAGAAGCGAAGAAAAAAAATATTGAAGTATTACCTCCAAATATAAATAAAAGTTTCGCAAATTTTATTACTGAAGAAAAAAACATTCGCTTTGGATTAGAAGCTATTAAAAATGTCGGCGCCAATATCGTAGAAGCAATAATTAATGAACGTCAAACAGGAGGACCATTTGAAAGCTTTAGTAATTTCCTTTTTAGAGTAAAACATAAAGATTTAAATAAAAAATCGCTGGAAAGCTTAATTAAGGTCGGCGCTTTTGATGTTTTAAATACTGAACGCGAACATCTTTTTAATAATATAGAAAACATTTTATCTTTTTGCCAAAACCTTAAAAAAACGCAAAATTCTTCTCAAACAGGACTTTTTGGAAGTGATTTTCATACACCCGACTTTCTAAACAAAAAAACTGAAGAAAATAACCCTATTATATCTTTAAAAGAAAAACTCGGATGGGAAAAAGAACTCCTTGGTCTTTATGTTTCCAGTCATCCATTAGAAGAATATTCTGAAAAATTAAAAAAATATAAAATTAAACCAATTAAAGAAATCTTAGCGGAGAAAAAAGGTTTTAACGGAGATATATATCAAATTGCCGGAGTTATATTTAAAATTGAAAAAATTATCAGTAAGCTGGGACAATTGATTTTATTTATTAAAATAGAAGACCTTACGGGTCAATTAGAAATAATAGTTTTTAGCGATACTTTTAAAAAAAATCCAATTATATGGCAAGAAAATAATATTATTGTCGCTAACGGACGGCTTTCATGGCGCAATAACGAACCAAAGTTTATTTGCCAACAAGCAATAGAGATAAAATAATTACTTAACTAAATAAATTTATTAAATAATTAAATAAAAAAACGGCTTAATATAATGAGCCGTTTTAAAATTCTACGGTTTTTACCATAAATTTTAAATATGATTTTTATTTCTTATTTTTAAAAATCAAAAACATTGACTTTATAAAATATATTATTTTATAATATAAATAGAGTAATGATACGGATTAACCAACCGCTGAACTCTCGTAATTGGCCGACGAAATGGCTTAAAGAGTGTCCACGATTACGGCAACGTACATCGGGAAACTTGGGTGGAACCGCGAGGTTTAAACCCCGTCCCAAGAATTTGTTTTTAACAAGTTTTTAGGTCGGGGTTTTTTAATTAAAAAATTAAAAATATGAAAAAACAACAAAACAATATAAAAAATTTAGAAATAATCAGACACTCGCTTTCCCATCTTTTGGCAATGGCAATTTTGGAAATTTTTCCCAAAGCCAAACCAGGAGTAGGTCCGGCGATTGAAAACGGATTTTATTATGATTTTGACGATATTGAAGTTGGCGAAAAAGATTTGCCGAAAATAGAAAAAAGAATGCGTGAATTGATAAAAAAGGGTTTAAATTTTAAAAAACAAAACATTTCCACAACAGAAGCAAAAAAAATATTCAAAAATCAACCTTATAAACTGGAACTTATAAAAGATATTCAAAAAGAAAAAGATAAAATTTCAATTTATCAATCCGGATATTTTATTGACCTTTGCAAGGGACCTCATATCAAAAACACAAAAGAAATAAATCTTGACGCTTTTAAACTGACAAAAATCGCCGGAGCTTATTGGCGTGGCGACGAAAAAAATAAAATGCTCAGCCGAATTTACGGAGTGGCTTTCAATTCCAAAAAAGAACTAAATGAATATTTAGAAATGATAAAAGAAGCGGAAAAAAGAGACTATCGAAAATTAGGTAAAGAATTAGACCTTTTTCACATTGATGAAACAGTCGGGTTAGGACTTCCTCTTTGGCATCCTAAAGGCGCTCTTCTTTGGAGAATAATAGAAGATTTTTGGCATAAAAAACATTTGGAAAACGAATATGAATTAGTAAGAAGTCCTCATATCGGAAACAGAATTTTATGGGAAACTTCCGGGCATTGGAATTTTTATAACGCGTCAATGTATCCACCGCTGGAAGTCGGACAAACACTTGAAGAAAAACAACAAAATAAAAAAGCGAAAAATTCGGAAGAATACCTGCTTAAACCGATGAATTGTCCTTTTCACGTCAAAATTTATGAAAATTCTCCAAAGTCATATCGCGACTTACCTATCCGCTGGGCCGAATGCGGAACTGTCTACCGTTTTGAAAAACGGGGCGAACTTTCCGGATTAACGCGCGTCAGGGGTTTTACTCAAGACGACGCTCATATTATTTGCCCTAAAAATCAAGTTGAAAAAGAATTAAAACGGGTTATTGATTTTATTGAATTTATTTACAACTCATTCGGTTTTAAAATGGAAAACGTTTATGTTTATCTTTCTTTACGCGACCCGAAAAACAAAAAAAAATACGCCGGCAACGATGCCGGATGGAAATTCACCGAAAGCATCCTACGAAAAGTCGCTAAAGAAAAAAAGCTAAATTTCAAAGAAGAAATCGGCGAAGCGGCTTTTTACGGACCCAAACTGGATTTTAAAATAAAAGATGTCTTGGGAAGAGAATGGCAATGCTCAACTTTACAATTTGATTTCAATTTGCCGGAAAGATTTAATATGTCTTTTATCAATGAAAAAAATAAAAAAGAAAGACCTTATATGCTTCACCGAGCTCTTTTTGGTTCCTTTGAAAGATTTATCGGCCTGCTTATAGAACATTTCGCCGGCGCCTTCCCCTTATGGCTTGCTCCGGTTCAAGTAGAAATTTTGCCTATCAGCCAAAAACAAGAATCTTACGGTAAAAAAATTCTTGAAGCGCTTAAAAAAGAAAATATTCGCGCGGAAATGAATAATCCCAATGAAACATTAAGCAAACGAATTCGCGAGGCGGAAATAAAAAAAATCCCCTATGTTTTGGTTGTCGGGGACAAAGAAATAAAAAACAAAACCGCAAGTATCAGGCATTATCGCCGGGGACAGGAACCAGAAATAAAAATAGAAAAACTTATTGAAAAAATCAAAAAGGAAATTGAGGATAAGGCGATTTAAAAAAATGGGGTGACACACAATCTTAATATGTGTGTCACCCCAAGAGGACGCGGTTCAAAGGAAGATTTTATTTAAAAAAATTCAAACAATCAAAGGCATCACCTCCTTAAGTTCTGGTCGTGATCAGTGTCGTTAAATCATATTCATAGCATAGTGAAATATTCCTCCTTTCGCGTTTGATTAAAAGATCTCAAAGACCCGATTTAATAATAGCCCTATTTCCAAATAAAGTCAACTTCTTGCGCTGGTTCATATGATACTATCCACTTAGGGCGTTGAAAAAAAATATGAAAGGAAGGTATTCTGGCAGGCATATGACAATATA
>JAFGBB010000022.1 GCA_016933365.1 Candidatus Wolfebacteria bacterium
AAAATATTTTTAAAAACATAAAATTTACTTTTTGAAAAAAATTTGATATTTTGAAAGTATCGGTTTTAACTACCGGCAATATAATGAAAAAAGATATTAAGAGAAAAAAACCGATAATAGTTGCTGTTTCAGGTTATTTTAACCCGGTTCATATTGGACATGTAAGGTTGTTAAACGAGGCAAAAAAACTTGGAACAAAATTAGTGGTTATTGTTAATAATGATTTTCAAGTTAAATTAAAAGGTAGTGTTCCTTTTATGAATGAAAAAGAAAGAATTGAAATAATTTCTTCTTTTATTCAAGTTGATAAAGTCGTTTTATCCATAGATAAAGATAAAAGCGTTTGTAAAACCTTAGAGTTTATTAAGCCCAATATCTTTGCTAATGGCGGAGACAAGACAAGAAAGAATATTCCCGAAGTGTCGGTTTGTAAAAAAATAAATTGCAAAATGGTTTTTAACGTCGGCAAGGGAGGTAAAATTCAATCAAGTTCTTGGCTTTTAAAGAAAGTTGCCCAAAAAGTGAAGTCTAAAAAATAAATATGAATTCCATAAGCGCGATAATTTTAACTTATAACGAGGAAATAAATATTGAAATTTGCCTGAAAAATTTAAAAGATTGGGCAAATGAAATTTTTATTGTTGATTCTTTTAGTACGGACAAAACTTTAGAAATAGCTAAAAATTATGGGTGTCAAATTATTCAGCATGAATTTATCAATCAGGCTCAACAATTTAATTGGGCTTTGGAAAATCTTGATATTAAAAATGATTGGATTTTGCGTTTAGACGCGGATGAATATTTGACTGAAGAATTAAAAAAAGAAATTTCTGAAAAATTGGAAAATGTTCCCAGTGATGTTTTCGGTTTTTTAATGAAACGTCGGGTTTATTTTATGGGTAAATGGATAAAACACGGAGGATATTATCCGACTTGGATTTTACGACTTTTTAAAAAAGGCAAAGCAAAATCAGAGGATAGGACAATGGATGAACATATTATTTTATTGGAAGGAAAGGTTGAAAAATTTAAAAATGATTTTATTGATGATAATAAAAAAAATCTTACTTATTGGGTTGAAAAACATAATAATTACGCCTTACGCGAAGTAAAAGATATTTTACAAAATGATATTGGTCAAGGTAAAAAAAGAAAAATCTATTATAAGTTGCCTGTTTTTTTTAGGGTGTTTTTGTATTTTGTTTATCGTTATTTTATTCGGTTTGGTTTTTTAGACGGAAAAGAAGGGTTAATATTTCATTTTTTGCAGGGATTTTGGTATAGGTTTTTGGTTGACGCTAAAATCTGCGAGATTAAGAAATCTTTGAAAAAATAATAATAAGGGTTATAATGAAAATATGAACTATAAAGATAAATTTAAAAATAAAACTATTATGGTAACTGGTGGAACCGGTTCTTTTGGTAATGCGGTTGTTAAAAAACTTCTTCAATATAGTCCTAAAAAAATAGTTATTTTTAGTAGGGATGAAAAAAAACAGTTTGATATGGGTAATGAATATGATAATGATAAAATTCGTTTTGTTATAGGCGATATCAGAGATAGAAATGCAATTTTTCAGGCTATGTATGGAGTGGATTATGTTTTTCATGCCGCGGCTTTAAAACAAGTGCCTCAGTGTGAATTTTTTCCATGGGAAGCTATTAAAACAAATAGTATTGGAGCTAATAATGTGATTGATATGGCAATTCTTCAAAAAGTAAAAAGAGTGGTGATTTTAAGCACAGACAAGGCAGTTTATCCTATTAATGTGATGGGAATGACAAAAGCATTAATGGAAAGAATTATGATTGCTATTTCTCGAGAAAAAAGAGATAAAACCGTACTTTGTGGTACTCGTTATGGAAATGTTATGTATACTCGCGGTTCAGTTATTCCTTATTTTATTGAATTAATGAAAGCCGGAAAGCCACTAACAATTACTAATAAAAAAATGACTCGTTTTATGATGTCTTTAGAGCAATCTGTTGACTTGGTTTTATATGCTTTAACAGAAGGAAAAAATGGAGAAATTTATGTTAGAAAATCATCAGCCGCAACAGTTGGAGATTTAGCTCAAGTTTTAATAGAAATTTTTGATTACAAAAAAGATATTCAAGAAATAGGAGCGCGTCCGGGCGAAAAACTTCATGAAACTTTAATTTCCAGCGAAGAAGTTGTTCGTACTGATGATTGTGGTGATTATTATAAAATAAGACCCGAAGTTCCGGGTATGGATTTTCGACAATATTATTTTAAGGGTAAGAAAAATAATACTTTATTAAATGAAGGATATACCTCGGAAAATACTAAAAGATTATCAAAAAATGAACTTAAAAAATTACTTCTTTCATTAGAAGAAATCAAAAAAGAACTTAAAAATTTAAAAAAATAATCATGAAAATCGGCATTACCGGTAGTCAAGGATTTATTAGTAAACATATTATTGATTTATTAAAAAATAAAAATGGGATTAGTTTTTCTTTTTTTGATTTACCCAAAAATAATCTTTTAAAACCGGACGAGAAGTTAAAAAAATTTGTTAGAAATAAAGATGTAATTATTCATACAGCGGCAATCAATCGCGGTTTGGATATTGAAATAATAGCTGGAAGCATAGTTGCTTCTTATAATTTAATTTCATTTATTAAAAAACCTACAAAATTAATTTTTCTTTCTTCAACTCAAGCGGAAACAGAAACTCTTTATGGTCAAAGTAAAAAATTGACCGAAATTATGCTTAAGAATTTTTCTAATTATTATAAAATTCCGGTTTCTATTTTTCGTTTAACTAATGTTTTTGGCGAGGGTTGTCGCCCTTTTTATAATTCGGCGGTTGCTACTTTTTGTTATCAAATTGCCAATAATAAAAAAATTAGTCTTTATTCTCATAGCAAAAATAAAGAGATAAATCTTATTTATGTTAAGGATGTCGCAAAAATTATCGTTAAAGAAATTTTTGTTAAACATAAAAAACCGTTTTATTTTAAAAAAGTGTCTTCTAAAAATCAAATTAAAATAGAGGAATTAGCGAAATTAATAAAAATTTTTAAAAATTTGAAAGATTCTAAAAAAATAAAGAATAAATTTGAAAAAGATTTATATAATACTTATTTTTCTTATCTTTAATTGTTTGAAGTTAATCAAAATAATTCACGTAAAGCGTTAAAAATTTTGATTTGTTAAATTTAAAAAATTGATATATATTTAAAAAATGAATAAAAAATTAGAAATAAAACAAGACGAAAGAGGGAAATTTATTGAAATTTTTAAATTACCAGAATTTGGTCAGGTTTCATTTTCTACAACAAAACCGGGCGAAATTAGAGGAAATCATTATCATATAAATAAAAAAGAATTATTTTGTGTTATAGAGGGTAAGGGAAAAATTCGGATGCGTAATCGCGATACTAATGAAATTGAAGAATATATTGTTTTTGGTGAATTTCCAGAAGTTATTGAAATGAAAATTAATTGGACGCATAATATAAAAAATATAGGAAATAACGAAATGAAGCTTTTAATTTGGACTAATGAAGTTTTTAATCCTGACAATCCTGATACATTTTATGAGGAAGTATAAAAAATATGAAAAATAATGACAAAAAATTGAAAATAATGACAATTTTCGGTACCCGACCGGAAATTATTAGGCTTTCTCGTATTTTTTCTAAATTAGATAGTTATGTAAATCATATTATGGTTCATACGGGTCAAAGTTATGATTACGAAATGGATAAGATTTTTTTTGAAAATCTTAAAATTAGAAAACCTAATTATTTGCTTGAAGTAAAGTCAGAAACTCTTGGTGGTCAAATTGCGAAAATTATAGAAAAAAGCGAAGAAGTATTAAAAAGAGAAATGCCAGACGCGGTTTTAATTTTAGGCGATACAAATAGTTCTTTGGCAGGTATTGTGGCAAAAAGAATGAAAATTCCCGTTTTTCATATGGAAGCCGGTAATCGCTCTTTTGATGAAAATGTACCGGAAGAAATAAATAGAAAAATTATTGATCATATTAGTGATATTAATTTGCCTTACAGTGAAAATGCGCGTCTTTATTTAATAAAAGAAGGAATTCATCCTGGAAATATTTATGTGACTGGCTCGCCAATGGCTGAAGTTATAGATTTTTATAAAGAGAATATTGAACAATCGCAAATTTTAAAAGAATTAGGTTTGGAAAAGAATAAATATTTTATAGTTAGTATTCATCGTGAAGAGAATATAGAAACTAAAGGAAATTTAGAAAAATTAATAGAATCTTTAAATACTATAGCTGAAAATTATGATTTACCTATTATCATAAGCGTTCATCCGCGAACCAGGAAGCGACTTGAAGATTATAAATTTGAAATTAATGGATTAATTAATTTTCATAAACCTTTTGGTTATTTTGATTACAATAATCTTCAATTAAATTCTTTTTGTGTTTTATCTGATAGTGGAACTATTCAAGAAGAATCTTCAATTATGAAATTTCCCGCTATTCAGGTAAGGGTAAGCTCTGAGAGACCTGAAGCTTTTGATGAAGGAGTGTTGATTTTATCGGGTTTAGATAAAGATATAATTTTACAATCTATTGATATTATTACTGAACAAATAAAAACCGGTGAAAAGTTTAATATTCCTTATAGTTATCGCGATATTAATGTTTCTAGTAAGGTTTTGCGTTTAATTATTGGCTTAACTAAAATAATTCAACAAAAAAGGGGATATAAAAAATAATATGAAGATTCTTATTGTAGCCGATGTTTATCCTCCAGAAATTTCTTCAGCTGCCAATTTAATGCAAGAATTGGCGCAAGGACTTAAGCAAAAAGGATATGATGTTATTGTTGCCACTTCTTATCCTAAATATTATTTAACAAAAGAAGCTAAAGAAAAATCTTTTAAAGTTTTTTCTGAAGAATGTGGTATAAAAATTATTAGAGTTAAAGTTTTACCTCATCATAAAGTTAATTTTATAATTAGAGGAATTTCTCAATTGATATTACCTTTTATTTTTTTTAAAAAAATAAAAGAGAAAATAAAAAAAATTGATGTTGTAATAGTTTATAGTCCGCCCTTACCGTTAGCTTTAATTGGAAAAATGATTAAAAAGAAATATGGAGCAAAATTTATTCTTAATATCCAAGATATTTTTCCTCAAAATGCTATTGATTTAGGTATTTTAAAAAAACGGAAACATAAACCAATTATTTATTTTTTTGAATTAATTGAAAAAATGGTTTATGGATTTGCTGATAAAATAACATTTCATTCTGAAGGTGGTCGTCGTTTCTTAATTGATAAAAAAGGCATTAATCCTGATAAAATAATTACTCTTCCTAATTGGATAGATTTATCTTTTTATCAAAATTTAAATCAAGAAATTTTATTTAGAAAACAATGGAAACTTCAGAAAAAATTTGTTTTTCTTTTTGCTGGTATTATTGGTCCGGCTCAGGGATTAGAATTTTTAATTAAAATTGCTCAAAAAGTTTCAAATATTAAAGAAATAGTTTTTTTATTGGTAGGCGATGGAATGGAAAAAGAAAAAATAAAAAATTTAATAAAAAAACACAATTTAAAAAATGTAATAATAAAACCTTTTGTTTCAAAAGAACAATATCCTTATTTAGTAAAAGAATCCGATGTTTGTTTAGTTTGTTTAAGCCCTAAAAATAAAACGCCATTTACGCCTGGTAAATTTTTAGGGTATATGGCGGCTGGTAAACCAATATTAGCATTTCTTAATAAAGAAAGTGATGCTTTTGAGTTAATTAATAAAGTAGGATGTGGTTATGCAATAGCGTCTGATGATTTAGAAAACGCAGTGAAAATTACTGAAAAAATATACAAAGAAAAAGATAAATTAAGCCAATTTGGTAAAAATTCATTAAATTATGTTTATAATAATTTATCTATTGAGGTTTGTTTAAATAAACTTGAAAGAATTATTAAGGAATAATTATTATATTATTTTAATAATTATTAATTAGAATTTTCTGGAGATTTTTTGAATAAAATTAAACCTTCTTCTAAAATTTTTTCTTTTAAAATAAAAAGTAATCCTAAATAAAATCCGGCTGAAATAGTAATATTTATAATGAGATGAATTCCAATTTTATTTAAAAAGAAGCTTATTATCCCCATAATGATAGAAGCAAGAAATATCTTTTTAAGATTTTTTAGGGTTTTAAAATGACTTACTTTTTTAATCATATTCCAAATTAAAATATTATAAGATATTTGAACTATTACCGTGGCTATAGCTGCTCCAATAATACCGAATTTAGGAATAAGCAACGCATTAAATACTATATTGCTTATTGAGGCAAAAAACATATATCCGGCTATCTTTTTTTGCTTGTTGTAAACAAGCACCAAATTTCCTAAAAGAATTTGCGGGAAAACTATAAGTATGGTAAGGAGTAGAACTTGAAAGCTTAACGCGCCAGGAAGGTATTCATTTCCGTAGAGAAAATTAATAATCGGTTTTCCGAGAATTATTCCGCCGATAACTAAAGGAATGGCAAGAGAAAGAATTATTGTCATTCCTTTTTCTATAATTAAGGTTGCTTTTTGATGTTGTTTTTTCCCGACTGTTCTTGAAAGAATTGGAAAAATAGCGCTGGCGATAATAGTGGGTAAAACATAAAAAAGTTGAATTATTTTTTGTCCCGCGGAATAAAATCCGATTTCTTGGGCTGAACGTATCCAGCCGAGCATAATAATATCAACATTTAGCATAAAAGCGCCAAGTAGTCCGCTTAAAGCTATTGGCCAGGCTGATTTTAAAATCGGTCGGACGAGTTTTCGGTCAAAATTGCTGATAATTTTTGAGAATTCTTCCCGAAGAATAAAAACCGCGGTAAATAAGCCGGCGCCGGCGCTTCCTATATAAGAAAAAGTAACTGCTTTAGCGCTTGAAAAATAATAAAGAATAACTATGCCGATTAAAGCTATAGAGATATTCATTAAGACATTAACAAAGGCCTCAAGTTCCATTTTTTCTTTTGCTCGAAAAAAAGCATTGGATAATTCTCGCAGATTATCAAAAATAACAAGTATGGCTACAAAAGGGATAATTATTTTCGCCGACTCTATTTTTGAAAAATGAGGAGCGACAAAAATAACTAAAATGATAGTTCCTAAAAGAAGAACAGTTTTAATCCAAAATGAAGTGGCAAAATAAATAGAAGCTTTTTCTGGTTTTTGACTAGCCTCTTTGGTTAGTATTTGGTTTATTCCTATATCGGCAAAAATTGTGAAAAAACCCGCTAATCCAAGAGCATAAGAAAAAACTCCATATTCAGTTGCCCCCAAAAGCCGGGCCGCGTAAATTATAAAAAGCGCTCTTATTAAACGACCGGCTATTTGTCCCATACTAAGCCAAAAAACATTTTTAGCTATTGTTTGACGAGAAGTTTTATTTTTGAAAAAAAAATCTTTAAGTTTGTTAATTTTAGAATTCATTTTTTAATGATTGGATATAAATAAATACTTGATTGTTTTTAGAAAAATTAATATATCTAAGATTAAAGAACGGTTTTTAATGTAAAAAATATCGTATTGTAATTTTTCTTGAGCTTCTTTAAGAGAAGCGCTGGGTTTGTAATTAACTTGCGCCCAGCCGGTTAAGCCGGGTTTTATTGTATGGCGGATTTTATAATAAGGAATTTGCTGATAAATATCAACTAATTCTTTGCGTTCAGCTCTTGGTCCGATGAAAGAAATATCACCTTTTAAAATATTATAAAGTTGAGGAATTTCATTTAAATGAGTGCGGTCAAAAATTTTGCCAAGAGAAGTAAATCTATTATCGTTTTTTGCCGTGGCTAAAGGACCTTTGTCTTCTTTCATTACGCCAAATTTTAACAAAGTGAAAATTTTATTGTTTTCTCCAACCCTTTTTTGTTTGTAAATAACAGGGCCTTTTCTTGAGCTTAATTTGGTTAAAATGGCAATTATTAAAATAAAAGGAGAAAAAACAATACCGCAGAATAAAGCCAGTCCAATATCAATAAATCTTTTGATTAAATCATATAGACGTCGGTGTCCGGCTATTTTTTCAATAAACCACGATTCTTCAAGTTCATTTAAGGGAATTTTTTGAAAAATTATTTCATAAAAATTTGCCAAATCAATAAAAGACACCTTTAAAGAAAGTAATTGATAAAAGGTTTCAATGAAGTTTTTATCTTTTTTAATATCTCCTTGAATAACAATGATATTTATTTTTTTTTCTTTAACTGTTTGGATAATTTTTTCTTTTTCTTCTTTTAAATATTCTTTAATTTGAAAGACAATATCGTATCCTATTTGAGGATTTGTATTTAAATAATTGGTAAGTTCTTTGGTAGTTTCTGATTGCCCTAAAAAAAGGACGCGGACTTTTAGTCCTTTAGAAATAAAAATTTTAAGTAATATAAATCGCCAGCTAAAATCTAAAAATCCAAAAATCAAACTGAAAATAAATAAATTGGTTTTTGGGGTTAATTTAAAAAAAGCGGGAAAAAGATAGAAAAGAATTATTGAACAAACGGCGCTGATAATGATTGTTGTTGCAAAAACTTGAATGGTTGCAAGATTTATTCTTAGATATTTGTCTTTATATAAATCAGCAAGATAAAAAACCAATATCCAAATTACAAAAATCAATGAAAATGTTTTAATATGAATAAAAATTGATTGTTCAAAATTTCTTGGTCCGTAACGCAAAAATAAGGCAAGAATTAAAGCGCCGTATAGAATTATTATGTCTCCTAAGACAATTATTATTTTTTTTGTTTTTTTCATTATTAATTTTTTATATTTATAGTTTTAATGGATTTTTTAATAATTTCCATGTCTTTTTTATTTATTTTTTTTAAAACTATTTCCTCCGCCTTTACTCTTTTGGTCCCAGAGGACAGGCCTGCGTCTACTTTTTTAGTTTTAGTAATTGAATTGTTTTTGCCGATACCAATTCTTAATCTGTGAAAGCTTTTTGTATTTAAATTTTTTATAATAGATTCTATTCCTTTATGTCCGGCTGAACCGCGATTAATGGAAATTTTGAAATTTCCCAGTTTAATGTCAGAATCATCGTGAATAATTAAGGTTTCTTCGGGTTTTATTGAAAAATATTTTAAAATTTCTTTTATGGCTATGCCGGAATTATTCATAAAAGTTAAGGGTTTGGCAAAAATTAAGCTGTTATTTTTAAAATAACTGAAATTTTTTAAGTTTGGACTTTGGAATTTTAAAGTATTTGAAGCGGATAAAACATTTTTTATCATAAAATCCATAATTAAAAACCCGATATTATGATAAGTTTTTTCATATTCTTTGCCTGGATTGCCTAATCCGATAATAAGCTTTATTCCTTTTATGTTGACTTCTGCCATATTTTTATCTTAAACTTAAATTAATAATTTTTCAAATCTAATTTTATGAAATCTTTCTTTTATTCTCTTTGGGAAGTTCTTGAAATCGTTTTAATAGCGGTTATCACGGTGTTTATTGTTCGCAATTTTTTAATTCAACCTTTTTTGGTTGATGGAACTTCAATGGAGCCTAATTTTTCTTCAGGTGATTATTTATTGATTGATGAAATCAGTTATCGTTTTAGGGAGCCTCGTCGCGGAGAAGTGATTGTTTTTCATTACCCCGGAAATGAGAGCACTTATTATATAAAAAGGATTATTGGTTTACCTAATGAAAAATTAATTATGAATGAAGGTAAAATTACGGTTTTTAACGAAGAGTATCCAGAAGGTTTTGTTATAAATGAAAATTATTTACCTTCATATATTGAAACTTCCGGAGACAGAGATTTTGTTTTAGACGATGATGAATATTTTGTGATGGGTGATAATAGAAAATATAGTTTTGATTCCAGAAGTTGGGGAAATTTACAAGAAAAAGAAATTGTTGGTTTGGCGCGTTTACGGCTTTGGCCGTTTAATAAGGCAATGGCAATTGAAAAGCCTGCTTATTGATAAATGTTTTAAAAAATAAAAAATTTAAGATTTATATTTTTATTATGCCTAAATCTTCAAAATCTAAAATTAAAAAAACTTCAAAAGGAAAGGTAAAAAATGTTAAGAGTAAAAAAGAGAAAAAGACTTTCCAATCTCCTAAAGGAATGCGGGATATTTTACCTTCTGAACAATCTCAATGGGAAAAATTGAGAAAAACTGTTATAGAAACAGCTAATTTTTATAATTTTTCAAGAATTGACACTCCAATTTTAGAGGATGTGGAAATTTTTAAAAGAGGAACAGGTATTTATACGGATATTGTTGAAAAACAGATGTTTGTTCTTAAAACCAAAGGCAGGGATTATTTAGCTTTACGACCGGAAAATACTCCCGGAATAGTCAGGGCTTATTTTGAAAACGGCTTATCTCGTTTTGCTCAACCAATAAAACTTTATTATTTCGGTCCTTTTTTTCGTTATGAACAGCCTCAATTTGGTCGTTATCGTCAATTTCATCAAGTTGGTTTTGAAATTTTAGGAGGAGAAGATAATCCTATTTATGACGCGCAAGCAATACTTACTCTTTTTCGTTTAATTGAAGATTTGAAAATTAAAAATTTAACAATTCAAATTAATAGTTTAGGATGTAAAAATTGCCGAACAGCTTATACTAAAAAATTACAAGAATATTATCGGAAATTTTCTTCAAAAATTTGTAAAGATTGTCGCCGTCGTATTTCCTTAAATCCCTTGCGACTTCTTGATTGTAAAAACGAAAACTGTAAAGAAATAAAAGAACAAGCCCCAACAATAATTGATTTTCTTTGCTCTTCTTGTCGCAGTCATTTCAGAGGGGTTTTGGAATATCTTGATGAATTGGAATTGCCTTATGTTTTAAATCCTTGTTTAGTTAGAGGTTTAGATTATTATAACCGAACAGTTTTTGAAATAACTGCCGAAGGCTATGACCTTTCTTTGGGCGGAGGAGGGCGTTTTGATTATTTAGGCGAATTAATTACGGGAAAGAAAAATTCTTTTCGCGCGGTAGGAAGCAGTTTGGGGGTTGAAAGAATTATAGAATTAATGAATGCTAAAGAAATAAAAGGATTAACAGTTCCAAAAGCGAAAGTTTTTTTAATTCAAATCGGAAAACCGGCTAAAAAAAGAGCTTTTAGTTTAATTGAAGAATTTCGCAACGCGGGAATTAAAGTAGTTGAATCTTTGGGTAAAGAATCTCTTAAATCGCAATTAAAATTAGCTGATAAAGAAAAAGTGGAATTAGCCTTAATTTTGGGACAAAAAGAATTTTTTGAAGAAAGTATTATTATTAGAGATATGAAAAGTGGGGTTCAGGAAACAGCGCCTTTAAACAAGGTTATTGATATCGTAAAAAGAAAATTGAAGAAAAAAACAAAATAATAATGGATTGTTTTTTTTGTAAAATAATTAATAAGGACGTTCCTTCAAAGATTATTTATGAAGATAAAAGCGTTCTTGCTATTCTTGATACTTATCCTCGGGTATTGGGGCATACTTTGATTTTACCTAAAATACACGCCGAGAATATTTTTGATTTGCCGGACGATGAAATTGAAGGAGTTTTTAAGGCAGTTAAAAAAGTCGCTAAATTATTAGAAAAAGCGCTTGCTCCGGACGGTTTTACAATAGGAATAAATCATGGTAAGGTTAGTGGTCAGACGATTGAACATCTTCATATTCACATTATGCCAAGATGGTTAGATGATAAAGGCGGGTCAATTCATAGCGTAGTCAACAATCCGCCTAAAGAAGATTTGGATGAAATTAAAAGTTTAATTGAAAAATTTAAATCAAAGATTTAGTATTTTATATTCTAACAAGAAATAATTTGCAATTTAAGAGTTAATTTTGATAAAATAGTTTTTAATTTAATAAACCTAAAGAAATAAATATTTGGTTTTATAACCAAATAATTTAATTCTTGGGTAAAAATGATATGGAAGTAAAAAGAAGAGAAGGAGAATCAATAAGCGCTTTTCTTTACCGCTTTTCAAAAAAAATTCAGCAAAGCGGGATTTTGCGCGAAGCAAAAAAAAGAAGATTTAGAGACCGTCCGGTTTCCAAATTAAAAAAACGCCAATCAGCTCTCCATCGCGAAAAGAGAAAAAAAGAGGTTGAAAAAGCGAAAAAAATGGGAACGATGTAATCGTAAAATATGGAGCTTGAAACATATAATATAAAATAAAAAAAATAAAAACTTTTTATTTTTAAGTTTTAAGCTTTATGAATTTATGCTTAATCAAAAAATAACTGAAAATTTAAAAAAAGCAATGAAGGCCGGCCGCGAATTTGAGGTCGGCGTTTTAAGAATGGTTTTGGCAAGCGTTCATAATAAGGAGATTGAGAAAAAAGCAAAAAGTAAAGATACGGAAGAAACTTTATCAAACGAAGAAATTATTGAAGTTTTATTAAAAGAGGCAAAAAAAAGAAAAGAAGCAATTGAAATTTATAAAAAAGGAAACAGAGAAGAATTAGCCGAAAAAGAGGCTAAAGAATTGGAAATAATAAAAAATTATTTGCCTGAGGAAGCGCCTATTGAAGAAATTGAAAAAATAGTTAAATCCGCGATTGAAAAAACCGGAGCTAAAACCGAAAAAGAATTCGGCTTGGTTATGAAAGAAACAATGAAGGAATTGAAAGACAAAGCCGACGCCTCAGTCGTGAGCGAGATAATCAAAAGAGAATTAGAAAATAAAATTTAGACCTTAGGACTTGAGAATTATGAATAAAATTTCAGTTATCAGTTTAGGGAAAAATAAAAAAGAAATTGAAGAGAAGTTAAAAATTTTAATTTTAAAAACATTAAAAATTTTAAAAAAGGACAATGTTTTAATTGATATTTATTTGATTAGCGGGATAAGGATGAAATTTTTGAATAAGAAATTTCGCGGTAAAGACAAAACAACCACTATTTTAAGTTTTGTGGAACCGCGAAATTTTATTTTACCGCCGTCAAAATTTAGAAAATTGGGAGAAATTTACCTTAATATAGCAAACATTAAACATCAAGAATTAAGAGATAAATTGGCGGTTCATGGAGTTCTCCATTTACTGGGCTATAATCATAATAGAAAAAGTGATAGAATAAAAATGGAGAAAAAAGAGAAATGGATAATTGGTAAATTGGATAGTTGTAATAATCGCAAATCATATTAAAACTAATTATTCAAATTTAAATATTTAATTAATTAATTTTTTGATTAACCATTATGCATATTGCGGCGTTAGATTTAGGAACATCTCAAATTAAGGTTTTAGTGGTTGAAATTCAAAAAAGCGGAAAATTATTATTGTCTGGGATTTTTAGTATTCCTTCGGCCGGACTAAGAAAAGGAGAAATAATTAATCTTGAAGAAGTTGTTCAGCCGTTAAAAACGGCAATTGATGGAATTAAAAAAATAAATAAGTCGGCGGCTAAAAATATTTTTATAAATGTTGGTGGTAGCAATGTAAGAACTCAAAATTCACGGGGTATAGTGGCAGTTTCCAGAGCGGATAGTGAAATTTATTCCGAAGACGTTGAAAGAGTAATTAAAGCTTCTCAAGCAATTAACCTTGGACCAAATAGAGAAATTATCCATACTATTACCAAGGAGTTTGTTGTTGATGGCATAGGAGAAATTTATGAACCATTAGGAATGGCCGGAAATCGGTTAGAAGTAAACAGTTTAATAATTGACGCTTTTAAACCGGTAATTAATAATTTAATTAAAGCGATTGAAATAAGCGGTGGAAGAGTGGGAGGATTAATTTATGCTCCTTTGGCTTCTTCTCGCGCGGTTTTATCAAAGTCTCAAAAAGAGCTTGGGGTTTTAATGATTGATATTGGTTTTGGAACAACCAGTATGAGCGTTTATGAAGAAGGTAAATTAATTTCAGCAAATGTTTTTCCTATTGGTTCCGGAAATATTACGAATGATTTAGCTATTGGTTTAAAGTGTTCCATTGAAACCGCTGAAAAAATAAAAATTTCTTTTGGCTCGGCAATGGCGAAAGAAGTTTCTTCTAAAGAAAAAATTGAGCTTAATCAAATTGATGAATCTTTAAATTCTGTTATTAATAAACGTTTTATTTCAGAAATTATTGAAGTAAGGGTTGCTGAAATTTTTGAATTAATTAATAATGAATTAAAATTAATTGGAAAATTGGGTCAGCTTCCCGCGGGCGCGGTTTTGACCGGAGGGGGAGCAAAAATGATTAATATTTTAGATTTGGCAAGAAAAGAATTGAAATTGCCGGTTCAGCTTGGTATTCCCGAGCTTAACGGAATAGAGATTTCTCGTTCTATTGAAAAAGAGATTTCCGATGAAGCGGAAAATAAACCTTTTTCTTATATTGACGGTTTAGAGTTTAGCGGAGCAACAGGTTTATTAATTTGGAATATGGAAAAAAATTTAAAGGAAAATGGTTGGTCGTCCAATAGCTCTAAAAATTTTATTTCAAAAATTTTAAAACATTTTTTACCATAAATTATGAAAGCAAAAAAAATTAAAATTGAAATAAAGGATAACAATAAGAATAAAGTTAAAAGTAAAAGCAAGGATAATAATAAGCTTAAAAATAAAATTAAGAGCAGTGTTAAAATTGATAATAAAAATAAAACAAATACAAAAATTAAAAGCAATAATAAACTTAAAAATAAAAAGAAAACAAAATCTGGAGCAAAAACAAAGATTATTAATAGAGTAAGAATTAATAATAAAAAAGGGCGTTCGCCGGCAAAAATTAAAGTAGTGGGAATTGGCGGCGCCGGAGGAAACGCAGTTTCAAGAATGTATGATAATTTTCCAAGAAGCGTTGATTTAATTGCTATTAATACCGATATTCAAGACCTTGAATATGCTAAGGTAAAAAGGAGGGTTCATATTGGAAGAAATTTAACTAAAGGTTTAGGAACGGGAATGAATCCTGATTTAGGGCGTCAAGCGGCTGAAGAAGATCGCGAGGAAATTGCCGAAATTTTAAAAGGCGCGGATATAGTTTTTATTACAGCGGGGTTTGGAGGAGGAACCGGAAGCGGAGCGGGTCCGGTTGTGGCGGAGGTTGCTAAAGAATTGGGAATTTTAACAGTAGCGATAATTACTAAACCTTTTAGTTTTGAAGGGTCAAAACGTTCTCAGGTTGCTTATGAAGGATTAGCCAGAATAAGAGATAGAGTTGATACATTAATAACTATTCCTAACGATAAAATTTTTTCTATTATTAACAAAGACACTCCGCTTACCAAAGCCTTTAAAGAAATAGATGAAGTTCTTAAAAATTCAGTTTTAGGAATTACCGAGCTTATTACTTCTCCGGGAATTGTAAATGTTGATTTTGCCGATGTAAAAGCTATTATGAATGAAGCTGGTTCAGCAGTTATTGGAATTGGCGTTGCTAGCGGTCAAGACAGAGCAATAAAAGCGGTAAATTTGGCAATCAATTCTCCTTTGCTTGAAACTACGATTGATTGCGCTAAAGGAGTTCTTTTTAGCATCTCCGGCAATAGAGATTTAAAAATGAACGAAGTTAATGAAATAGCAAAAATGATTTCAGAGAATGTTGATCAGTCGGCAAAAATTATTTTTGGCACTTATTATGATAAAAGAATTAATAAAGGACAAATAAAAGTTACTTTAATTGCCACTGGTTTTAATGGAAGTTTAAGCGATAAAGATGGTGTTTTAATGTCTGATTTTTTTAGTCCCGGTTCAATAATGGAAAATAAAACCGAGTTTGAAAAAATAAGAGAAGAAACAGAAGAAGATTCTTTAAATCCGAAACTTTTTTCCGAAGAAACAGAAAAGAAAGAAAGTAAAAACAATAACCAATCGGAAGAAACGTTGGACACTCCGACGTTTTTAAGAAGAAAGAAAAAAAGATAATACAATATCAATATTCCTATTTGATATTACTTTTATTAAGGTTTTAAAAAATAGGCAAATTAATTTTTTGTTATTTTATTGGTATTGATTTAATAATTTATGTTTAAATTTATTATAAAACGCAACGGACAAACAGTTCCTTTTGATAAGGAAAAAATTATAAACGCTATCTCTAAAGCGTTTACCGCCACAAGTCAAGGCGATGAAAAAGAAGCAAAAAAAATTTCAGAAAAAGTTATTAAACTTGCTTCTCTTCGCTTTAAAAATAATCCGGATGAGATTCCAACGGTTGAACAGTTTCAAGATATTATTGAAGAAGTTTTAATTTTAAATGATTATACTGAAACAGCTAAAGCTTATATTTTATACAGAGAACAACATAGAAGAATCAGAGAATCTATTACCGCCATTGATGAAGCCGTGGATATGGTTGACCAATATATTGAAGAATTGGATTGGCAAGTTAAAGAAAACGCCAATATGTCTTATTCTCTTCAAGGGCTTAATCATTATGTAACTTCGTTGGTAACAAAAAAATATTGGTTAAATGGCGTTTATCCTCCGGAAATTAAAGAAGCTGTTGATAGCGGTGATTTTCATATTCATGATTTAGATAGTCTTTCTACTTATTGTTGCGGTTGGGATTTATATGACCTTTTAATAAAGGGATTTAGAGGTGTTCCGGGAAAAGTGGAGTCAACTCCTCCTAAACATTTTCGGACTGCCTTGGGTCAAATAGTTAACTTTTTTTATACTCTTCAAGGAGAAAGCGCCGGCGCTTTGGCATTTTCTAATTTTGACACTCTTTTAGCTCCTTTTATTCGTTATGATAATTTAACTTATAAACAAACAAAGCAGGCGATTCAAGAATTTTTATTTAATATGGCTATTCCAACTCGGGTTGGTTTTCAAACTCCTTTTACGAATATAAGTTTAGATATTAATCCTTCTTTAACATTAGTTAATCAATCGGTTATTATTGGCGGTAAACCTCAAAAAGAAACTTATGGCGAGTTTAAAGAAGAAATAAAAATTTTTAACAAAGCTCTTTTTGAAGCGATTATGGAAGGAGATTCCAAACAGCGTGTTTTTACTTTTCCTATTCCAACAATAAGCATTACGAATGATTTTCCTTGGGATGAACCGTTTCTTGAACCAATGTGGGAAGCTACTGTAAAATACGGCGTAAATTATTTTTCTAATTTTATTCAATCCGATATGAATCCCGAAGACGTTAGAAGTATGTGTTGTCGTCTTAGGTTAAATAATAGCGAATTAATAAAAAGAGGAGGCGGATTGTTTGGTTCTAATCCTCTTACGGGAAGCATAGGCGTAGTTACTATAAATATGTCTAGAATAGGATATCTTTCCAAAACAAAAAAAGAATTTTTTGAAAGATTGGGAAAAATGATGGATTTGGCAAAAGAGAGTTTAGAAATTAAAAGAAAAGTATTGGAAACCTTAATTGAAAAAGGACTTTTTCCTTATTCTAAATTTTATTTGGAGGGGGTAAAAAAGGTTAGGGGAAATTATTTTGGAAATCATTTTTCCACTATTGGTTTGGTGGGAATGAATGAATCTTTGCTTAACTTTTTAGGAGAAAACATCGCTTCAAATAAAGGTAAAAAATTCAGTTTAGAAGTAATGGATTTTATGAGAGAAAAACTCGTGGAATATCAGAAAGAAACCGATAATCTTTATAATTTAGAAGCGACTCCTGCCGAGGGAACGGCTTATCGTTTAGCTTTAAAAGACAAGAAAAAGTATCCGGAAATAATTACTGCTGGAACCCAAAAAGCTCCTTATTATACCAATTCAACAATGTTGCCGGTAAATTATACGGATGATATTTTTGAAGCGATTGAGCTTCAAGACGAAATTCAATCTAAATATACCGGAGGAGTGGTAATGCATCTTTTCTTGGGAGAAAAAATTTCTGATATTGAAACGGCAAAAACATTAATTAAAAAGATTTTTGAAAATTTCAGTTTGCCGTATTTAACTTTAACTCCTACATTTTCAATTTGTCCTATTCATGGTTATATAGCGGGCGAGTATTTTAAATGTCCGAAATGCACCATAGAACAACCTTGTGAAGTTTATACAAGAATTGTTGGTTATCTTAGACCCGTAAATCAATTTAATATTGGCAAGAATCAAGAATTTAACGAAAGAAAAGAATTTAAAGTATCAAAAAAGAAATTGTCAAAATGAAGTTTTTAATAAAAAATGAAAATTGGAGGATTTCAAAAAACAAGTTTAACGGATTATCCGGGGAAAGTTGCGGCAATTATTTTTACTCAGGGATGCAATTTTAGATGCGGTTATTGCCATAATCCGGAATTAGTAAGTCCTGATTTATTTACGGAATCTATTTCTGAAAAAGAAATTTTATCTTTTTTTGAAAAAAGACGCGGACAATTAGACGCAATGGTTGTTACCGGAGGGGAACCATTAATTCAAGACAGCTTGGAAGATTTTTTAAAAAAAATTAAAAAGATGGGATATTTGATAAAGCTTGATACTAATGGAAGTTTTCCGGAAGAATTGAAAAAAATTATTGAAAAAAAGTTAGTTGATTATTTGGCAATGGATATAAAAGCGCCTCTGGATAAATATAAAGAAGTTTCAAATTCCAATATTGATATTAAAAAAATAAAACAAAGTATTGATTTAATAATGAATTTTGGTTTAAACTATGAATTCAGGACAACTGTTGTTAAATCGCAATTAAAAAAAGAAGATTTATTTGAGATAGCAAAACTAATTAAACCGAAAACTCTTTATATTTTACAGAAATTTATACCTTCAAAAACTTTAAATCCTAATTTTTTAAACGAGGTTTCTTATTCAGATGAAGAATTTAAAGAAATAATTGATGAAATTAAAAAGAAATTTGATTTAAATTGTATTTATAGATGAAAAATTCAAAATTAATATTAGTTTTAATAATTATTTTAACGGTTGTAGCCGCGATTTTTGTTTATCCTGACGGTATGGGAGCAAAAATTAATCCCTGGAGATTGGGTCTTGACTTGGTTGGCGGCACTCATCTTATTTATGAAGTTGACCTTTCTCAAGTTGATTATTTAGAACGAGATTCAACAGTTTCCGGTTTAAGAGACGTAATTGAAAGAAGAGTAAATTTGTTCGGAGTTAGCGAACCTCAAATCGTTTTTGCCAAAGAAGGAGATTCTTATCGTTTAATAGTTGAATTGGCGGGAATTAAAGATGTTGGCGAAGCTATTAATTTAATAGGAGAAACGCCCCTTTTGGATTTTAGAGAAGTTAGAGAAGCTCAAACCGATATAAACGGAGAGGATAGTGAACTTAATTTAGAATTTATTTCCACTAATCTTACCGGTCGGTTTGTCAAAGGCGCTCAACTTGGATTTGACCAAACTACAAATTTTCCTCTTATTAGTATTCAGTTTAATAATGAAGGCGCGAATATTTTTGAAGAATTGACCGAGAGAAATGTTGGTAAGCCCTTGGCTATTTTTTTGGACAATGAATTGATTGAAATGCCCATAGTTCAAGAAAAAATAGCCGGCGGACAAGCTCAAATTAGCGGTAGTTTTTCAATTGATGAAGCAAAACAAGTGGTTCAAAGATTTAATGCCGGCGCTTTGCCCGCGCCTATAAGTTTGCTTAGTCAGCAGACTATTGGCGCCAGCTTAGGTCAAGAATCATTACAAAAAGCGATTTATAGCGGTTTATTGGGAACTTTGGCAATTATTATTTTTATGCTTATTTATTACAGAAAATTTGGCATTTTTGCTTCTTTAGCTTTGGTAATTTATGTTATTTTAACCGCGGCTGTTTTTAAACTTGGCATCACAATGACTTTGTCCGGAATTGCCGGTTTTATTCTTTCTATTGGTATGGCTGTTGACGCTAATATTCTTATTTTTGAAAGAACCAAAGAAGAGTTGAAAAAAGGCGCCGCGAAAGTTTCAGCTATTGAAGATGGATTTAAACGAGCTTGGCCTTCAATTCGCGATTCTAATATTTCCACAATAATAACTTCAATTATTCTTTATTATTTTACCACCAGTTTTATCAAGGGTTTTGCATTAGCCCTTTTAATAGGAGTTTTAATTTCAATGTTTTCGGCAATTACAATAACAAGAACAATGTTAAGAGTATTTATTAAATAATTTCAAATTTTGAATTTCAAATTTTAAATCAATTTTAAATGAAATAATTTAAAATTCTACTATGAATATAATAGGTCATCGTAAAATTTTTCTTTCAATTTCCATTTTGCTTATTTTAGCGAGTATTATTGTTATTTTTGTTTTTGGTTTTAAGCCGGGAATTGATTTTGTGGGCGGAACAATGTGGCAAATAAAATTAACAACCGATAATCAACAACCCTCAACAGATGAAATAAGAATGCTTTTTGAAGAATTAGGAAATAATAACGCGGTTGTTTTTCCCGCTGAAAATAACAGTTTTTTAATTCGTTTTAGCAATATTTCTGAACAAGAACATCAAGAATACCTTAGTTTTTTTGAAGAAAAATTTAATACTATTGAAGAATTGCGTTTTGAAGGAATTGGTCCGGCAATTGGCAAGGAATTGAGAAACAGAGCTTTTGGGGCGATTATTTTAGTTTTAATAGGCATTTCTTTATATATTGTTTTTGCTTTTAGAAAAGTTTCTTTTCATATAAAGTCTTGGAAATATGGAATTATAACTTTAATAACGCTTTTTCATGATATTGTCATTCCCGCGGGATTTTTTGCTTTTTTGGGATGGAAAGTCGGACTTGAAATTGATACTAATTTTATAGTCGCTTTATTGGTGATTATGGGATTTTCAGTTCACGATACAATTGTGGTTTTTGATAGAATTCGCGAAAACCTTACTCTTCAAAGAGGTGGTTTTGATTTAGCTGAAGTTATCAATTCCAGTATTAATCAAACAATTGCCCGCTCAATAAACACTTCTATTACCTTGATTTTTGTGCTTTTGGCAATGTTCTTTTTCGGTCCGATTACTTTAAAATATTTTATTTTAATTATTTTAATAGGCACTGTTTTTGGAACTTATTCTTCTATTTTTATTGCCAGCCCTCTTTTATTATTGGGAAGAAAATCAAAATAAGTTTTAAACGCGCCATAATTATTTTCAATCTTAACGGCTTTTTTACGAGCCGTTAAAATCGCGATTGATAAATGATATTTAATTTTATGAATTTTTTACAAGTTTATGAGATTTAATCTTGTAAAGTTTTATAAAGTCTCGTTATTTAATGTTTTTTCTATAAATGTTGGGTGAGAAGACAGTATTATTGGAATAAATTATTTTGCGGATTATAATGCGGGAGAAATTAAAATTGATACCAATGAATGTTCTAATTATTGATGGATTAATATAGCGAATATTAGAAAATTAAAAGATAGTATTGGATTACAAAAAGAAATTGATACTTACGAAAAGTTCATAGATAAACATAAGAAATTATAAAACCGCCGCAAAAAATTTCGTCAGCTTAAGTCGGGATGCGGCAAAAAAAGGTGTTAGTTTCACTCAAAAGGGTTTGCGTATTTTAAAATAAAGGGTGTCAGTAGGGAATTTACAAGTGATTTTAGCTTACTTCGCTTTACTCGGCAATTGTTTTGTACGGCATTTTCAGCGTAAAAATGAATTTGGCAGTTTCGCCATTTTTCTAAATTTTTGAGAGGGAATTTCTTTGCTGTTACAGGTGGTGAAAAGCGTTTTAATTAATTCAAAAATATTACGTTAAAAATAACTTTGTCGGAAGCGGCTACTTGGTTCTATATTTCCCATAACAGAATTAATTTGTAAGATAATTAAAATCCTATGTTTTTATACTAACTTACCGGCTTAAATTTAAAGTGTATTTTTTTTCCAATTATTCGATAAAACAAATATTTTTATACCTAATTTATTTGCATAGTTATATTCCCATTTTGCTCCCAAAGACGTTTCCCAATTAGGAAGAAAATAAATAATATTTAATAGTTTTGTTTCAAATATTTTTCCATAAAAATCCTCTAAAATCGGAATATCCGGATAAGGTTTTAACTGCTCCCAATTTATACTTAATTTATCTAAGATAGGTTCGAATTTTAAATGATTAAAAATATTAACCCCTTTTGATTCTAATATTTTTATTGATTTTTGAAGATTTTTTATATTAGTTTTAACATTTCCTGTTCCTCCTGTGGAAATTGGACCGCAAAGCTGCGCCCTTGGATTAGGTATTTTTATTAAAACACGTTCGGCAATTTTTACTAAATCTTTAAGACTTTTAGCCTTTTTTAAAAGAAAAAGATCATTTTTTTCCCAATATTGATTATTCATTTATGTATTTGATTTAAT